>PWWF01000208.1 GCA_003561595.1 Paracoccaceae bacterium
GGGGATGGTCGCACTCTTGACGTGATGGTCCATTCAACCTATTGGGCGCTCGACGTGACGTCGCAGAGGCGGCGCGCAAGGCATAGACAAGGCATAGACAAGCCGGTGACCGGCAAAACCTAAGGGGAAGAACATGAGCGATATCGCGGATCGTGTGAAGAAGATCGTGGTCGAGCATCTGGGTGTGGATGAAGCCAAGATCACCGATGGGGCCTCCTTCATCGACGATCTGGGCGCAGACAGCCTGGACACGGTCGAACTGGTCATGGCCTTTGAGGAAGAATTCGGCATCGAGATCCCGGATGATGCGGCCGAGAACATCCAGACCTTCGGCGACGCCGTGAAGTTCATCTCGGAAGCGACCTGAGGCACGGGCCCGGCAGCTTCATGCCAGTGAATGCCAATGCGCCACCCTCGCGGGTGGCGTTTTGCGTCATGCAGCACCGTGCCCGCGCGTCGGATGGGCGCAGAGGCACAGCGCGCGTCGATTCCCGATGACATTTCAGCGAAAGGCTGCCTTGCCGCGCCCCAATACTCTTTCCCCGCAGGCCAAATCCGGCTATCAGACGCGGCAAAATCAGGTCTGAGAGAGGAGCGGGGCAGAATGCGCAGGGTGGTCATTACTGGTCTGGGGATGGTCTCGCCGCTGGCATGCGGGGTTGAGGAAAGCTGGACGCGGCTTTTGGCCGGGAAATCCGCTGCCGGGCCGATCACACGATTCGACGCAAGCGCGCTGGCGACAACCTATGCGTGTGAAGTCCCGCGCGGGGATGGCAGCGACGGCACGTTCAACCCCGATGACTGGATCGCGCCGAAAGAGGCGCGCAAGGTCGATGACTTCATCCTCTATGGAATTGCGGCGGCGGAACAGGCCGTGCGCGATTCGGGCTGGATGCCGCAGGATGAGGCGGATCGCGAACGCACCGGCGTGATGATCGGATCGGGGATTGGCGGGCTGTCCACGATTGCCGACACCTCGATCCTGCTCAAGGAACGCGGGGCGCGCCGCGTATCGCCCTTTTTCATTCCCTCGGCGCTGATCAACCTGATCTCGGGGCAGGTCAGCATTCGCCACGGGTTCAAGGGTCCGAACCATTCGGTGGTCACCGCCTGTTCGACCGGCGCCCATGCCATCGGTGATGCGGCCCGCCTGATCCAGTGGGGCGATGCCGAGGTGATGATCGCAGGCGGGGCCGAGGCCGCGATCTGCGAAATCGGTATCGTGGGGTTCAATGCCTGCAAGGCGCTGTCCACCAAGCGGGGCAACGACCCGCAAGCGGCCTCGCGCCCCTATGATGCCGATCGAGACGGGTTCGTGATGGGTGAGGGTGCGGGCGTGGTCGTGCTGGAGGAGTATGAACACGCGAAAGCGCGCGGCGCAAAGATATATGCCGAAGTGCTGGGCTATGGCATGTCGGGCGATGCCTATCACATCACCGCCCCGTCCGAGGACGGCGACGGCGCGCTGCGGTCTATGAAAGCGGCAGTGGACCGTGCGGGGATCGCGCCGGGGCAGATCGACTACATCAACGCGCATGGCACCTCGACCATGGCGGATGTGATCGAACTGGCGGCGGTCGAGCGGTTGATGGGGAATGATGCGGGCCGCGCCACGATGTCATCGACGAAATCGGCCATCGGGCATCTGCTGGGCGCGGCGGGCGCGGTCGAGGCGATCTTCTGCGTGCTGGCGATTCGCGACCAGATCGCGCCGCCCACGCTGAATCTGGACAACCCGGCGGTTGAAACGCCGCTGGATCTGGCCCCGAATGCCGCGCGCAAACGCGATATCTCGATCGCGCTGTCCAACAGTTTCGGGTTCGGCGGGACCAATGCCAGCCTGATCCTGGGCAAGGTGGCGGCGGGATGATCCGGCATATCGTCGCCAATGCCCTGACGCTGATGATCGTCGGGCTTGTCGCGCTGGCCGTGATGATCGCGGCGGGGCAGCGCCAGTTCTATGCCGAAGGCCCGCTGGAGCAGGCGATCTGCTTCAATGTGGCGCAGGGTGCATCCTTGCGTGCCGTATCTGCCGGGCTGGCGCGCGAAGGGGCGATCGGCTCGCAACATGTGTTCCGGATCGGCGCGCAATACACTGACCGGTCAGGAGCGTTGCGTTTCGGGTCCTATCTGATCCCCGAGCAAGCCTCGATGGATGAGATCATGGACATCATGACACGCGGCGGCGCGTCCACCTGCGGGTCGGAAATCCATTACCGGATCGGGGTGACGCAGATCGATACGCGGGTACGCGAACTGGACCCGTCCACGCGGCAGTTTGAAGTCGTGCTGCAATTCCCCGCGGGTGAAGAGCCGCCCGAGGACTACGCCGCTTTCGCCGAGCAGTCGGATATAACCTATCGCATCACCGTGGCCGAAGGGGCGACAAGCTGGCAGGTCTGGGAAGGGCTGCGGCTGGCCGAATTCCTTGACGGCGATCCCGGCGATGTACCGCGCGAGGGATGGCTGGCCCCTGACAGCTATTCGGTGGCGCGCGGGGCAGACCGGCAGGCGCTGCTGGCCGAGATGGAGGCGCGGCAGGACGCGATTCTGGCGCGATACTGGGACGGGCGTGACCCGGATCTGCCCTATAACAGCCCCGAAGAGGCGTTGATCATGGCCTCTATCGTCGAGAAGGAGACAGGGGTTGCCGATGAGCGGCGGCAGGTCGCGAGTGTCTTCGTCAACCGGTTGCGCGTGCCGATGCGGCTGCAGACAGACCCCACGGTGATCTATGGCATCACGCAGGGGCAGGGGACATTGGGGCGCGGGCTGCGCCGGTCCGAGCTGGACACGACGACGCCCTATAATACCTACCGCATCGACGGGCTGCCGCCCACGCCGATTGCCAATCCGGGCCGGGCGGCGATTGCCGCGGCACTGGACCCCGATGATACGCCCTATCTGTATTTCGTGGCCGATGGCACGGGCGGGCATACTTTCACCACCAATCTCGCCGATCACAATCGGGCCGTGGCGCGCTGGCGCGAGATCGAGGCGCAACAGCGCCAGAGCGACTGAACCCGCCAGTCCGCGCGCCCGAGGGGCCCGCCCACCCCCCCTTGCGGCGCGCCCGTTCCGGGCGCTTGCTCGCCCCTCGGGCGCGCGGACTGGCGGGGCGGAGAGGACATGAAATGACAAAAGGGGCTGTCCGCGTCGGGACAGCCCCTGTCAGGTCAGATCGCGCGCGACGATCTTATTGGGTGTTTTCGTTCAGGAACCCCAGCACATCGATCCGGTCCTGTTCGTCGCGCAGCCCGCGAAAGGCCATCTGGTTGCCGGGGATGTAGGCATCGGGGTTTTCAAGCCATTCCAGCAGAGCCTCGACTGTCCAGACGCCATCGTAATCCTGCAATGCGCTGGAATAGCGCCAGCCATCGGCGATTGCGACTTCGCGTCCGATGATGTTGACCAGATGCGGCCCGCCCTGATTACGCTCGGCGTCATAGACATGGCAGGAGCGGCATTGGCGCCAGACCGATTCGCCATTGGCAATATCAGCATTCGCCAGGAGTGCGAAGTCATCCTCTGCAGTGGCCGCTTCCGTGGCGGACTCATCTGCTGCGGTCTGGGCGTCTTCCTCGGTCGCCTCAGCTTCTACGGCTTCTTCCTCGGCAGCTTCGGCTTCTGCGACCTCAGCTTCTACGGCTTCTTCCTCGGCAGCTTCGGCTTCTGCGACCTCAGTTTCTGCGGCTTCTTCCTCGGCAGCTTCGGCTTCTGCGACCTCAGTTTCTGCGGCCTCTTCCTCTGCAGCTTCGGCTTCTGCGACCTCAGTTTCCGTCACGTCTTCTTCGGCCTCGGCGGCGTCCTCGGCCTCGGCGATCTCTTCCTCATCGGGCAGGTCCACCCCTTCGCCATTCGCATCCTCTGCTTCGGCCAGACGCGCCGCGCGCAGGGATTCGCTGGCAAAATCGCGCGGCACGCGATAGACGGACGGCACGCTCACATCCGAGTCGTCATCCGTGAAACGCGCGATGCCGCCTGCCTCTCGCGAGACTATGGCGCGTTCGCGCGCGCCGAAAGCATCAATAATCACGACCAGAAACAGGATCACCGTTGCGCCGATCAATACCAGACGCGGGGTCTGATCGTTCAGCACCATCTTCCTGAGTTGGGCAAGCCAGGCTTCCATCTCTATCTCCTCGTTCTGCATGTGCCGACGCAAGCGCCCCGGGCTTGGCAGAGTGTAGCTCTCGATGTGGTTTTGCCAAGTGTCATGCGCGGTTATCCGCGAATCGCTTGCGTCCTCGCTTCAGCGGCCCGGCGGCGGGGCCGTGGTGCTGCGGGTGATCAGTTCGACCGGGGCAAAGCTGATCGGAACCGCATGAGGCGACGGGTCGCTTTGCAAGCGGCCCAGCAGTTCCTCGGCAGCCATGCGGCCCAGCAGAGCACGATCCTGCCGGATGGTGGTGAGTGCGGGCGACACATGGCCTGCGATTTCGATATCGTCGAACCCCACCACGGACAGGTCCTCGGGAACCCGTAGCCCCGCCTGTTGCGCGCGCGAGATCAGGCTGAGGGCGATTTCGTCGGACGCGCAGAACACGGCGGTCGGACGGTCGGCCAAGGCGATCAGTCGCTCTGCCGCGCGGGCGCCGCAACTGAGCGTGAAATCGCCCGGAATGATCCAGTCGGGGGCAATGCTCAGCCCGTGATGGGCGCAGCGATCCTCGAACACGGAGCGGCGCACGCGGGCCAGAATATTGTCGGACGGCCCGGTGACATGCGCGATTTTCCGATGCCCCAGCGCCACAAGATGATCGACCGCAAGCCGCGCCCCCAGCGGGTTGTCACTGCGGATCGAGGGCAAAAGCAGCTTGTCGGACCATTCGCAGCAGAACACCACATTCCTGAGCAGATCGGCATTTTTCAGCGTTTCACCCATGGTGGCGGACATATGCCCGTCCAGTGTGATCACGCCGTCAGCGCTGCCATTGAACAGATAGTCCGAGACCACCTGATCGGGGGCGCTGGGTTGTTGGCTGTCAAAGACCAGAACCGAATAGCCATTGGCGGCGAACACATCATTGATGCTGGAAAGGATCAGCGAAAAGAACGGGTTGCCGAGATTGGGCACCAGCACCAGAACCGCACCCGCGCGCTGTGTGCGCAGGTTGCGCGCGGCGCGGTTGACGCGGTAGCCGGTGGTGCGGATGGCATCGAAAACGCGCTGACGCGTCTTTTCCGACAGGCGGTCGGGCTGGGTCAGCGCGCGGCTGACCGTGGCGGTTGAAACGCCCGCGACCTGCGCGACATCGGTTATCCTGGGTTTCGGCATCTGCATCGCGCGACGGGTCCACTGTTAGCGAATGACAAATTTCTTGACAGCGAATTGCTGTCAGGAGAAGCTGTTGCAATCGATTACATCAGTGACTCGGATTGGAGGATGCGAGGTGACGCTGTTTGAAATGTAATCGATTACACAGTGCGGGCAAGGGAAATGCGAGAGGTTTGCCGCGCGCCAAGGCCAAATGATCAACGCCGTTCTAGGGAGGAACGCATGAAAAAGACCCTGAGCCTGCTGGCAACCACCAGCCTTATCTCCGCCGGAAGCGCGGCCTGTGCTGTCGATCTTGAAGTGACGCATTGGTGGACCTCGGGCGGCGAAGCCGCTGCGGTCGCGGAATTTGCGCGTCTGTTCAATGAAAACACCGAACACACCTGGGTCGATGGCGCGATTGCCGGGGCAGGTGGCACTGCACGGCCCATCATGATCGGGCGCATCACGGGTGGTGACCCGATGGGGGCCACGCAGTTCAACCATGGCCGCCAGGCAGAGGAACTGGTCGAGGCCGGGCTGATGCTGGACCTGACCGATCTGGCCGAGGAAGAAGACTGGCGCGATATCGTCAACCCGCCCTCGCTGCTGGATAGCTGCACGCTGGACGGGCGCATCTATTGTGTGCCGATCAACATCCATTCCTGGCAGTGGCTGTGGCTGAGCCATCAGGCCTATGAAGAGGCTGGCGTCGATGTCCCGACCAACTGGGATGAATTCGTGGCCGCCGCCCCCGCGCTGGAAGAGGCCGGGAAGATCCCGCTCGCGATGGGCGGGCAGCCATGGCAGCAGAACGGTGCCTTTGGCGTGATGGCGATTGCGCTGGCCGGGATCGAGGCGTGGGAAGCCGTGAATGTCGATCAGAACGCCGAAGTGGCGGCAGGGCCGGAATTTGCCCGCGTGTTCGAGGCCGCGGCCGAGGCGCGTGCGCTCTCCGCACGGTCCAATGTGCAGGACTGGAACCAGGCCACCAATATGCTGATCACCGGCCAGGCTGGCGGACAGATCATGGGCGACTGGGCACAGGGCGAGTTTCAGGTCGCCGGACTGGTCGCGGGCGAGGATTATTCCTGCCTGCCGGGTCTGGGCGTGAACGAGATCATCTCGACCGGGGGGGATGCGTTCTATTTCCCCAAGATCGACAATGCCGAAACCGAGGCCGCGCAGCTTGAACTGGCGTCCCTGATGCTGTCGCAAGAGGCGCAGGTGGCCTTCAACCTCAAGAAAGGCTCGCTGCCGGTGCGCGGTGATGTCGATCTGGAAGCGGCCAATGACTGCATGAAGCGCGGTCTGGAGATTCTGGCATCGGGCAATATCCTGCCGGATGCGAACCAGACCCTCTCGCCTGACACGCAGGGCCAGATCGAGGACATGATGACAGAGTTCTGGTCGGACCAGAACTACACTGCTGAAGACGCGCAGCGCCTCTATGCAGAGATCATCGCCCGCGCGGATTGATCCGGCACACTGACCCTTCGGCCTTGCCGAAGGGTCACACCATTCCTTGTTCCCGGAGGTTATGATGTCTCGCGCCCGTCGCGGCACTGCGCCCGTCCGCCCGCCGATCCGGTTGTTCCGCAACCTCTCATCCAAGATCGCCGCGATCCCCATGGTCCTTGTCGGGCTTGGGGTTTTTGTGGGCGGCACGATCTGGACCGTGGTCTATTCCTTCACCGACTCGCGCTTGCTGCCGCGTCTGCAATTCGTGGGGTTCGAACAATATGAGCGCCTCTGGAGCACGCGGCGCTGGCTTGTCTCGATCGAGAATCTGGCGATTTACGGGATCGTCTCGCTGGTGTTTACGATGTGTCTGGGTTTTCTGCTGGCCGCGCTTCTGGACCGCAAGATCCGGTTTGAGGATACGTTCCGCACGATCTTTCTCTACCCGTTCGCGCTGTCCTTCATCGTGACGGGGCTGGTCTGGCAATGGCTGCTGAACCCGGATTTCGGCATTCAGTCGGTCGTGCGCAGCATGGGCTTTCCGAATTTCAATTTCGACCCGCTGTATAATTCCGATCTGGTGCTGATCGGTCTGCTGATCGCGGGGTTGTGGCAGGGCACCGGACTGATCATGGTGATCATGCTGGCCGGTCTGCGCAGCATTGACGAGGATATCTGGAAAGCCACCCGCGTGGACGGCATTCCCATCTGGAAAACCTATATCATCGTCATCATTCCCATGATGAAGCCGGTCTTCGTGACTGCGCTGGTGCTGGTGACCAGCGGCATCGTGAAACTATACGATCTTGTGGTGGCGATGACATCGGGCGGGCCCGGCATTTCGTCCGAAGTGCCCGCGAAATATGTTTATGACACGCTGTTCACCCGCCAGAACCTCGGGCAGGGCTTTGCGGCCTCGACCATGATGCTGGTCACTGTCGCGATCATCCTGATCCCCTGGGCCTATATGCAATTCCGGGAGAAGCGCCAATGACCGCTGCTGCCAATCTGCCGGGTGCTGTCACCCCGCGCGGCACCAAGCCGAAAACCGTCTTCGCGCCGCGCAATATCATGCTCTATGGCACATTGCTGATCTTCAGCATGTATTACCTGCTGCCGCTTTACGTGATGATCGTGACATCGCTGAAGGACATGGCCGAGATCCGCATGGGCAATGTCTTTTCGCCCCCGGTCGAGATTACCTTTGCCCCTTGGGTCAAAGCCTGGGCCGAGGCCTGCACCGGGATCAATTGTGACGGGCTGTCGCGCGGGTTCTGGAATTCCGTGCGCATCCTGATCCCGTCGCTGATCATCTCGGTGTCGATCGCGGCGCTGACGGGCTATGTGCTGGCCTGCTGGCGGTTCAAGGGGTCCGAGATCTTCTTCGGCATCCTGCTTCTGGGTGCGTTCATCCCCTATCAGGTGCTGCTGTATCCGCTGGTCATCATCCTGCGCGAACTGGGGCTGTTCGGCTCGCTCTGGGGGCTGGTGCTGGTGCACACGATCTTTGCGATGCCGATCAATGTGCTCTTGTTCCGCAATTACTTCGTCGCGCTGCCGGAAGAACTGTTCAAGGCCGCACGCGTCGACGGGGCCGGGTTCTGGGGCATCTTCTTTCGCATCGTGATCCCGATGTCGCTGCCGATCTTCGTGGTGTCGGGCATCATTCAGGTCACGGGTATCTGGAACGATTTCCTGTTCGGGGTCGTCTATACCCGCCCCGAAAACTACCCGATGACCGTGCAACTGAACAACATCGTCAATTCCGTGCAGGGCGTGCAGGAATACAACGTCAACATGGCTGCCACGCTGCTGACAGGGCTGGTGCCGCTGGTAGTGTATTTCTTCTCTGGCAGGCTGTTCGTGCGCGGTATTGCAGCCGGTGCAGTCAAGGGCTGAGGACATGACACATTCTATCGAAATCAAGGAACTGAAACTGGCCTTTGGCGCGGTGACCGTGCTGGAAGACCTGAATCTGCAAGTCGGGCAGGGCGAATTTCTGGTGCTGCTGGGCTCCTCCGGGTGCGGCAAATCCACTTTGCTGAACTGCATCGCGGGGCTGCTGGATATCACCGATGGCGAAATCCACATCCAGGGCCATAATGTCACCTGGGAAGAGCCGTCGAAACGCGGCATCGGGATGGTGTTCCAGTCCTACGCGCTGTATCCGCAGATGACGGTCGAGGGGAATCTGGCCTTTGGCCTGAAGAACGCGCGCATGCCAAGGCCGGAAATCGCCAAGCGCATCAAGCGCGCGTCCGAGATCCTGCAGATCGAGCCCTTGCTGAAACGCAAGCCGGCCGCATTGTCGGGCGGGCAGCGCCAGCGGGTGGCCATTGGCCGGGCGCTGGTGCGCGATGTCGATGTGTTCCTGTTTGACGAACCGCTGTCCAATCTGGACGCCAAACTGCGCGCCGATCTGCGCGTGGAGATCAAGCGGCTGCACCAGACATTGCAGAACACCATGATCTATGTGACCCATGACCAGGTCGAGGCGATGACCCTCGCGGACCGTATCGCGATCATGAAGGGGGGGCAGATCATGCAGCTTGCACCGCCCGCAGAGATCTACAACCGGCCCGTGAACAAGTATGTCGCAGGGTTCATCGGCTCGCCGGCGATGAATGTCATGGAAGGGCAGCTTGACGCGGGCAACAGTGAATTTGCCAGCGCCAGGGGGCTTTCCTTCACCGTCAAGGGCTATGAATTCGACGGCGCGCCCACCTCTGGCCCGGTCTGGCTGGGGCTGCGGCCGGAACATGTGCAATCGGGCAAATGGGCCGCGGGCCAGCCCATCCAGCGCGAGGCGCTGGTGGACATGGTCGAGCCGATGGGATCGGACACGCAAGTCTGGGCCAGGGTGGACGGGCAGGAGATTCGCTTTCGCATGGACGGACAGGAAAAGGTCGATATCGGCGACCGTGTGCCCATCGGGTTTGACCCGGCGCGCCTGTCGCTCTTCGACAAATCGACCGAAATTCGGCTTTAGGGCCAGACACTCAAATCAGAAAGGTTACTCCGATGGACGTCTCGTTCCAGCTTTATTCCGCACGCAATTTCGCCCCGTGGGAGGGGGTGTTCGACCAGTTGGCCGCTTTGGGCTATACGCAGGTCGAAGGCTTTGGCGGAGTCTATCAGGATGCGGGCGCGCTGCGCGCCGCACTTGATGCACGCGGCCTGTCGATGCCGTCGGGCCATTTCTTCCCCCTCGCCAGTTTCGAGGAGGAATTCGACAAGACCATCGCCACGGCCAGGACGCTGGGCATTGCTCAGCTGTATTGCCCCGCCCCGGATGACACCTATCGCGACGGCGCAGATGCCGAAGGCTGGCGCGCGTTGGCCGCGCGGCTGGATGCCTGCGCAAAGCGCGTGCAGGATGCGGGTCTGCGCTTTGGCTGGCACAACCACCATTGGGAATTCATGCCCCTGCCGGGCGGCGAGGTGCCGATGCAACTGCTGCTGGATGGCGCGCCCACGATGGAATGGGAAGCCGATATCGCATGGATCACGCGCGGCGGGGCTGATCCGCTGACATGGATCGCGGATAACGCGGACCGGATCACGGCAGCGCATGTCAAGGATATCGCCCCCGAGGGTGAGGCCGCCGATGAGGATGGCTGGGCCGATGTGGGCGAGGGCGTGATGGACTGGCCCGCGATCATGGGCGCCTTGCGCAAGGCGGGTGTCACGCTCTTTGTGCTGGAGCATGACAACCCCAGCGATCTGGGCCGTTTCGCGCGCCGCTCGATCACCAATTTCCGCCAATACTGAGGGGCAGATCATGAGCAAGACACTTGGCATCGGCGTTATGGGCTGCGGCAATATCTCGGCGGCCTATATGCGCCTTGCGCCGCTGTTCAACGGGATCGAGATGCGGGCCTGTGCGGATATGAACCCCGCTGCCGCCAAGGCGCGGGCCGAAGAGTTCAGTCTGCGCGCCGACACGGTCGAGGGGATGCTGGCCGCCGATGATATCGACATCGTGGTGAACCTGACGGTGCCTGCGGCGCATTTCGCAGTCTCGCAGCAGATTCTGGATGCGGGCAAGCATGTCTATTCCGAAAAGCCCTTTGTCCTGACGCTGGAAGAAGGGCAGCAGCTTGCCGCCAAAGCCCGCGAAAAGGGGCTGCGGATCGGGTCGGCGCCCGACACATTCATGGGCGGCGCGCATCAGCTTGCGCGCCATCTGGTCGATACGGGCCGTCTGGGCAAGATCAGCTCGGGCACCTGTTTCGTGCAAAGCCCGGGCATGGAGATGTGGCACCCCAACCCCGATTTCTTCTTTCAACCCGGTGGCGGGCCGATCCTTGATCTGGGGCCTTACTATATCTCGAACCTTGTGCAGCTTCTGGGGCCGGTCGCCCGTGTGACCGCCATGAGCAGCAGCGCCCAGTCCGAGCGCACCATCACCTCGGCCCCCCGCTACGGCGAGAAAATCCCTGTTAAGACGCCCACCACCATCCACGCGATCCTGCAATTCCATTCGGGCGCGCAGGTGACCTATTGCGCAAGCTGGGATGTCTGGCAGCACGGGCACGCGCCGATGGAGCTGTATGGCGCAGAGGGCACGCTGCATGTGCCTGATCCCAATTTCTTCGGGGGCGAGGTGCGGCTGACCGCAAAAGCGGCCTTCACATCGGCGGGCGTGGCCTGGGACCACCCCTTTGCGCGCGCCAATGAAGGGGCGAATGCCAATTACCGCGCCGCCGGTCTGGCCGATATGGCGCTGGCGATTACCCAGGGGCGCCCGCATCGCTGCAGTGCCGAGTTCGCGCTGCATGTGGTCGATGTCATGACATCCATCCTGCGCGCGGGCGAAACCGGGCAGGTGCTGGAGATAAGCACAAGCTGCACGCGCCCCGACCCGCTGTCGCCGGCGGATGCGCAGGGTTTGCTGGCATGAGTGTCTATCGCGCCGCAGAGGACCGCTATGCGCGGATGGTCTATCGCAAATGCGGGGCCTCGGGGCTGAAGCTGCCTGCGATATCGCTGGGGCTGTGGCATAATTTCGGCGATGACACCGCACATGAGGTCAAGCGCAGCATCTGCACCACAGCCTTTGATCACGGGATCACGCATTTCGATCTGGCCAATAACTACGGCCCCGAACCGGGCGCGGCAGAGTCTGCGTTCGGACAGATCCTGCGCAGCGATTTCGCGCCCTATCGCGACGAATTGCTGATCTCGTCCAAGGCGGGGTATCTGATGTGGCCGGGGCCATACGGCGAATGGGGCAGCCGGAAATATCTGGTCGCGTCCTGCGATGCCTCGCTGAAACGGATGGGGCTGGATTATGTCGATATCTTCTATTCCCACCGCTTCGACCCCGACACCCCGCTGGAAGAGACGATGGGCGCGCTGGATTTCATCGTGCGGTCCGGGCGTGCGCTTTATGCCGGGATTTCCAGCTACAGTTCCGCGCGCACGCGAGAGGCGGCGGCGATCCTGCGCGATCTGGGCACGCCCTGCGTGATCCACCAGCCCAGCTACAATATCCTGAACCGCTGGGTCGAACGCGACGGGCTGAAGGACACGCTGCAGGATCTGGGCATCGGGTCCATCGCGTTTACGCCGCTGGCGCAGGGCATGCTGACGCGCAAATATCTGAACGGCATCCCCGAAGGCAGCCGCGCGACGCAAGGCAAATCCCTGTCGCAGAACATGATCACCCCCCGCGCGATCGAAAGCATCCGCGCGCTGACCGATATTGCCGAAGCGCGCGGCCAGACGCTGGCGCAGATGGCGCTGGCCTGGGTGCTGCGCGATGGCGGGATCACCAGCGCGCTGATCGGGGCATCGCGGCCCGAACAGGTTGTCGATTGCGCCGGTGCCATCGGCAATCTCGACTTCACGCCAGAGGAACTGGCCGCCATCGACCGATGCGCGTCGGAAGAGGATATCAACCTCTGGGCGCGCTCTACCCAGGAGGATACGGAAGCATGATCCGCAATCCCATCCTGCCGGGCTTTAACCCCGACCCGTCGATCTGCCGCGTGGGGAAGAGCTATTTCATCGCGACCTCGACCTTCGAGTGGTTTCCGGGCGTGCAGATTCACCGCTCGGATGATCTGGTGAACTGGGATCTGGCCTGCCGCCCGCTGGACCGCGCCAGCCAGTTGGACATGCGCGGCAATCCCGACAGTTGCGGCATCTGGGCGCCCTGCCTGTCCCATGCCGACGGGCTGTTCTGGTTGGTCTATACCGATGTCAAACGCTATGATGGCAATTTCAAGGATGCGCATAACTACATCGTCACGGCCCCCGCGATAGAGGGGCCGTGGTCCGACCCGGTCTATGTGAATTCCTCGGGCTTCGATCCGTCGCTGTTTCATGATGAGGACGGGCGCAAATGGTTCCTGAACATGCAATGGAACCATCGCGGTCATTCGCTGGGCGGGCAGCCCAAAAGCCCGGCCTTTGATGGCATCCTGCTGCAGGAGTGGCACCAAAAGCATGGGCTGACCGGGCCTGTGCGCAATATCTTTCCCGGCTCGCCCCTCGGGCTGGTCGAAGGGCCGCATCTGTTCAAGCGCAATGGCTGGTATTACCTGACCACCGCCGAGGGCGGGACCGGCTATACCCATGCCGTGACCATGGCGCGCGCGCGCAGCATCCATGGCCCCTACGAGATGCACCCGAACACGCATCTGATCACATCCAAGGATCATCCGGATGCGGCGCTGCAACGCGCGGGCCATGGCCAGATCGTGGAAACCCCGACCGGAGAGGTCTATCACACGCATCTGTGCTCGCGCCCGCTGCCGGGGCGGTTTTCGCCGCTGGGGCGTGAAACCGCGATCCAGAAATGCGTCTGGGGTGCGGATGACTGGCTGTATCTGGACCATGATGGCCCGGTCCCGGCGCTGGACGTGCCTGCACCTGCGGATGTCAGCCCGCGCGCGCCGCAGCCTGTGCGCCGGGTGTTCGACATGACGCAATTGCCCGCCGAGTTTCAGTGGCTGCGCAGCCCCGAACCGTCGCGCCTGTTCACGCTGACAGGGTCGGCCCTGCGCCTGCATGGGCGCGAAAGTGTCGGAAGCTGGTTCGAACAGGCGCTGGTCGCGCGGCGGCAAGAGCATCTGCACTACCGCGCCGAAACTGAACTGGCCGCCTTTGCGCCGGACACCTATCAGCAGGCCGCCGGTCTGACGACCTATTACAACCGCCACAAGTTCCATTTCGCTGCCGTCACATTGGATGAGGCGCAGGGCCGCTGCCTGACCATCATGTCCTGCCCCGGTGTCTGGCCCGACGGGGCCATGATCTGGCCTTGCGACCCGGTGCCGCTGGCCGATGGCCCTGTGCGGCTGGCGGTCGAGTGTCGCGGGGCCGTGCAACAGTTCTACTGGCAGCAGGGCGGTGGCGACTGGACAGCGCTTGGCCCGGAGCTTGATGCCGCTGTTATCTCGGATGAAGGGGGGCGGGGTGAGCATGGCTCTTTCACCGGCGCCTTTGTCGGGATGCTGGCCTTTGACATCACGGGGCGCGGGCAGAGCGCGGATTTCACAAGTTTCGACTATCTGCCCGCGCCCGATTGAACGCCACTGCAAGAACAAGAGGATACCATGCCCACAAATATCAAAGGCCCGGCGCTGTTTCTGGCGCAATTCGCAGGCGATGACGCCCCGTTCGACACGCTGCAAGGCATCACTGGCTGGGCCGCGTCACTGGGCTACAAGGGCGTGCAGATCCCCACATTCGACCCGCGCCTGTTCGATCTGGACCGCGCCGCCGAGAGCCGCGATTACTGCGACGAGGTCGCGGGGATCTGCGCGGAGGCGGGCGTTGCGATCACGGAGCTGTCCACCCATCTGCAGGGCCAGCTTGTCGCCGTGAACCC
>PWWF01000363.1 GCA_003561595.1 Paracoccaceae bacterium
ACATGGCCTGGTACACGGGGCCGACCCTGCTGTCGCATCTGGAAACGGTCGAACTGGACCAGAGCGCCGAGCAGGACAAACCCTTCCGCATGCAGGTGCAATGGGTCAACCGCCCCAATCTGGATTTCCGCGGCTTCGCGGGCACCATCGCCACGGGTCAGGTCCGGCCGGGCGATGATGTGCGGGTCCTGCCCTCGGGCAAGACCGCGACGATCAAGCGCATCGTCACATATGAGGGCGATCAGGATCTGGCTGTGGCCGGGCAGGCCGTGACCCTGTGCCTGAGCGATGAGATCGACTGTTCGCGCGGGCAGATCATCACGGCGGCGCAAAGCCCGGTCGAAGTGGCCGACCAGTTCGAAGCGACCGTGATCTGGATGGATGAGGAGGACCTGATCCCGGGGCGCGCCTATTGGCTGAAGATCGGGCCGCTGACAGTCAGCGCCGCCATCGCCGCGCCCAAATATCAGATCAATGTCAATACGATGGAGCATCTGGCCGCCAAGACGCTGGATCTGAACGCCATCGGCGTCACGACCGTGACCACCGACCGCGACATCCCCTTCGCGCCCTATGCCGACAGCCGTGATCTGGGCGGGTTCGTCCTGATCGACAAGATCACCAATCGCACGGTCGGGGCCGGGCTGATCCATTTCGCGCTGCGCCGGGCGCAGAACATCCACCGTCAGGCAACCGATATCTCGCGCGAGCATCATGCCGACATGAAGAACCAGACGCCGATGGTGCTGTGGATGACCGGGCTGTCTGGGTCGGGCAAATCCACGATCGCCAATATTCTGGAAAAGAAACTGGCGCGGATGAACCGGCATACCTTTCTGCTCGATGGCGACAATCTGCGCCACGGGCTGAACAAGGATCTGGGCTTTACCGATGCCGACCGCGTGGAAAACATCCGCCGCGTGGGCGAAGTCGCGCGCCTGATGACCGATGCGGGGCTGATCGTGATCACGGCCTTCATCTCGCCCTTCCGGTCGGAACGCGAGATGGTGCGCGGCATGATGCAGCCGGGCGAATTTGTCGAAATCTTCATCGACACGCCCCTGGAAGAGGCCGAGCGCCGCGATGTCAAAGGGCTCTATGCCAAGGCGCGCGCCGGTCAGATCGCCAATTTCACCGGCATCGATTCCCCCTACGAGCCGCCCGAGGCCCCGCAGATCACCATCGACACGACCCGCACCAGCGCCGAAGAGGCCGCCGAACTGATCCTGCGCACCCTCTTTCCCTGAGTGGGTGTCAGACGGTCAGCCCCTCGGGTTCGGGCAGACCATGCAGGCGGCAGGTGGCGGTCAGCGTGTTTGCCAGCAGGCAGGCAATCGTCATCGGCCCCACCCCGCCCGGCACCGGGGTGATGGCGCCTGCCACCTGCGCAGCGCTCTCGAAATGGACGTCGCCCACCAGCCGCGTCTTGTCGCCAGCCGCGATCCGGTTGATGCCCACATCGATCACGCTCGCCCCGGGTTTCACCCAGTCGCCCGGGATCATCTCGGGCCGCCCCACGGCGGCGATCAGAATATCGGCGCGGCGGCAGACCTGATCCAGATCGCGGGTGCGCGAATGCGCGATGGTCACAGTGCAGCTTTCCCGCAGAAGCAGCTGTGCCATGGGCTTGCCCACGATATTCGAGCGTCCGACCACAACCGCATCCAGCCCCGACAGCGATCCATGATGATCGCGCAGCATCATCAGACAGCCCAGCGGGGTGCAGGGCACCATCGCCTTTTGCCCCGTGCCCAGTAGCCCGACATTGGAAATGTGAAAGCCATCGACATCCTTGGCCGGGTCAATCGCGGCGATGACCAGATCGGAATCCAGATGAGCCGGCAAGGGTAACTGCAGGAGAATGCCGTTAATTTTCGGATCGGCATTCAGATCGGCGATCAGTCCCAGCAGGTCTGCCTCGGATGTCGTCGCATCCAGCCGATGTTCGAAAGAGGCCATTCCAACCTCGCGGGTCTGCTTGCCCTTGGACCGGACATAGACCTGGCTGGCCGGGTCCTCGCCCACCAGAACCACCGCCAGACCGGGCGTGATGCCATGGTCCGCGTGCAACTGCGCCACATGCTCGGCCACACGCGCCCGCACACGCCCGGCAAAGGCCTTTCCATCCAGAATGATCGCGCTCATCGCCTCAACTCCTCGTCTTCCATCCGTGCCCGGCACCGTGTCACGACGCGGGCGCCAACACCCCGGGGGTTGCCTAGCGCGGAACCTCCGGGCGTGCAATGCGCCCTGCGGGAGGGCGGGCGGGGCGACGTGCGGCGCAGCCGCGCGAGCGCCGCACGTCCGCCCGCGGCCTCAGAACAACCCTTCGATCAGGCCACTCTCGTTGAACCGGATGCTTTGCGCCGCCGGTTTGCGCGGCAGGCCCGGCATGGTCATGATCTCGCCGCAGATCACGACGATGAACCCCGCCCCTGCCGACAGCCGCACTTCGCGTATCGGGACCGAGTGGTTGACGGGCGCCCCGCGCAGCCCCGGATCGGTCGAAAACGAATATTGCGTCTTGGCCATGCAGATCGGCAGCGCGCCATAGCCCGCCGCTGCCCATTCCTTCAGCTGGTTGCGGATTTTCGCATCGGCCAGCACATCCTCGGCGCGGTAGATGCGCCGCGCGATGGTCTGGATCTTCTCGAAAAGCGGCATGTCATCACCATAGAGCGGGGCGAATTGCGAGTACTCGCCATCGGCCAGTTCCGCCACGCGCGTCGCCAGCTCCGTCACCCCTTTCGAGCCTTCGGCCCAGTGCCGACACAGGATCGCGTCCGCCCCGAGCGAGGCCACATAGTCTTTCACCGCCGCCACTTCCGCATCCGTGTCGGAATGGAAATGGTTGATCGCGACCACCACCGGCACGCCAAAGGATTTCACATTCTCGATGTGACGGCCCAGATTCGGGCAGCCTTTCTGCACGGCCTCTACATTTTCCGCACCCAGATCCGCCTTGGCCACGCCGCCATTCATCTTCATCGCGCGCACCGTCGCCACGATCACGGCCACGGACGGGGTCAGCCCCGCCTTGCGGCATTTGATGTTGAAGAACTTCTCGGCCCCCAGATCGGCGCCGAACCCGGCTTCGGTCACGACATAATCCGCCAGCCCCAGCGCGGTCTGCGTGGCCACGACCGAATTGCACCCATGCGCGATATTGGCAAAGGGGCCGCCATGCACGAATGCGGGGTTGTTCTCCAGCGTCTGGACCAGGTTCGGTTGCATCGCATCCTTCAGCAGAACCGCCATCGCCCCCTCGGCCCCGATATCGCGGCAATGGATGGGCGTCTTGTCGCGCCGGTAAGCGACCACGATATCGCCCAGCCGCCGCTCCAGATCCGCCAGATCCGCCGCCAGGCACAGGATCGCCATGACCTCGGACGCCACGGTGATGTCAAAGCCGGTCTGCCGCGCGAACCCGTTCGACACGCCGCCAAGGCTGATGACCATATCGCGCAGCGCGCGGTCATTCATGTCCATGACCCGCCGCCAAGTGATGCGGCGTTCGTCGATTTCCAGTTCGTTGCCCCAGTAGATATGGTTGTTGATCATCGCCGACAGCAGGTTATGCGCCGAAGTGATCGCATGAAAATCGCCAGTGAAATGAAGGTTCATATCCTCCATCGGCACAACCTGCGAATAACCCCCACCGGCAGCGCCACCTTTCATCCCGAAATTCGGCCCGAGTGAGGCTTCGCGGATACAAATCGCCGCGCGTTTGCCGATAGCGTTCAGCCCATCGCCCAGACCCACAGTTGTGGTGGTCTTGCCCTCACCCGCCGGGGTGGGGTTGATCGCGGTCACAAGGATCAGCTTGCCGCGTTTGCGTCCACGCGCATCGGCCACGAATTCCTGGCTGACCTTGGCCTTGTCATGGCCAAAAGGCAGCAGATGCTCGTTCGGAATGCCAAGTTTTGCACCGATCTCCTGGATCGGC
>PWWF01000358.1 GCA_003561595.1 Paracoccaceae bacterium
CAGGCTGAGAAACCTCACTGGGAATCCTACCACCCCAGCCATTTTTCCCGGCACCTGAGATCTACTTACACTCCGGCGTCACCCCTTGCCCGTGCCCTCTGCCGGGGCGAGCTTGTTGACGATGGCGCTCAATTCGGTCGGGAAGGGGAAGACGATGGTCGAGTTCTTCTCCGCGCCGATGGTCGTCAGGGTGGACAGGTACCGCAATTGCATCGCGCCGGGGTCCGCGCTGAGGATCTGCGCCGCTTCCAGCAGTTTCTGGGCCGCCTGTTCCTCACCCTCGGCATTGATGACCTTGGCGCGGCGCTCGCGCTCGGCCTCAGCCTGACGGGCGATGGCGCGGATCATCGATTCGTTGATATCGACATGCTTGATCTCGACATTCGCGACCTTGATCCCCCAGGTATCGGACTGACTGTCGAGGATTTCCTGAATGTCATTGTTCAGCTTCTCGCGTTCCGACAGCATTTCATCCAGATCATGCTTGCCCAGCACTGACCGCAAGGTCGTCTGGGACAGCTCTGACGTGGCCTGCATGAAGTTTTCGACCTGAATCGTTGCCTTTTCCGGGTCAACCACGCGGAAATAGATCACGGCATTGACGCGCACGGACACATTGTCCTGGCTGATCACGTCCTGACTGGGGACATCCAGCACCCGCACACGCAGATCGACGCGGACAACCTGCTGGATGATCGGAATGACCAGGATCAGGCCGGGCCCCTTGATCCCGGTGAACCGGCCCAGCGTGAACACCACAGCGCGTTCATATTCGCGCAGAACCTTGATCGCAGAGCCCAGAAAGGCCAGCACGAGGACCAGCAGGACAATCAGGAAGCCCAGATCGCCTATGATCGAGAAGATATCCATTGCTTACTCCTGTTGTTGTCGCGGCGCGGCGGGCGAGACATCCAGCGTCAGACCGTCGATCCGCTCAATCCGGACGCGCGTGCCCGGTTCCAGAGCTGCGCCGTCATGTCGCGCATTCCACCGCTCGCCATGCACGAAGACATGGCCCTGCGTTCCGTCCCAATCCTGCACCTTGCCTTCGGCCTGAAGCAGATCACTGCGACCAGTCGTCACCCCCCGCCGATGCGAGGTCATCGCCATGCGAGCGATCAGCATTGTGAATGCCAGTGAGGCCACCACAATTGCCGCCAGAACGGGGATCGAGGTTTCCAGCCCGGGCACATCGGAATCGAACAGGAACACCCCGCCTGCCGCCAGCGCGATCGTGCCCCCAATCCCCAGAATCCCGAAGGACGGGCTGAATATCTCGGCCACAAGCAAGGCCAGTCCCAGCCCGATCAGCGCCAGCCCGGCAAAATTGAACGGCAACACCGACAAGGCGAACATGCCAAGGATCAGGCTGATCCCGCCGATGGTTCCGGGCACCAATGCGCCGGGATTGAACAACTCGAACACGATCCCGTAGAAACCGACGATCATGAACAGGAACGCGATATTCGGGTTGGCGATGATCGACAGGATCTGCGTGCGCAGATCATGCCCGATCTCGACAATGCTCAGATCGCTGGTCGCGAGCACCATCTCTTCGCCATCCATCTGAATTGAGCGGCCATCGGCCAGGTCCAGCAATTCGGTCAGGTTGCGGGCGGTGAAATCGGCGACATTCTCTTCCACCGCGGCGCTGGCGGTCAGGGTTGCGGCATCGCGCACGGCACGTTCGGCCCAATCCGCGTTGCGCCCATGCAGTTCCGCCAGGCTGCGGATCTGAGCGATCGCGTCATTCAGCGCCTTGTTCATCGCCGGATCACCTGCGGGCGCGCGGCCTGTTTCGGGCGCGTCGCCGTTATCGGATGCCTCGCCATTATCATTGCCATTCGCATCCTCATCGGCGTCATCCCCGCCGAAGGGCAGGCTGCCCCCGCCCATGCTGACCGGCGTTGCCGCGCCGACCGATGTGCCCGGCGCCATGACCGCCAGATGGCTGGCATACATTATGAATGTGCCTGCACTGGCCGCCCGCGCGCCTGATGGGGCAACGAAGGTCGCGACCGGCACGTCAGAGGACAGGATTGCGTTGTTGATCTCGCGGGTGGATGTGACCAGCCCGCCGGGCGTGTCCATCCGCAGGATCACAAGACCCGCCCCCTCTTCGGCGGCGCGGTCCAGACCGCGAATGATGTAATCGGCGCTTGCGGGGCTGACGGCATCGTTCAGATCAAGGACATGGGCGACACCCGCCTGCACATCCTCTTCCTGCGCCAGAATAAGCCCGGTCAGGCCCAGCAATGCCAGCGCGACACTGACCGCGAATTTCACTTTCCTCAGCATGTATAGCCGCTCAATCGCATTCATTACCATGCCACAGAGGTTAGACCCGCGCTGCACAAGTTCAAACAAACCTGTGTGAACCGCGCCAGCTTGTCACATCGCCAAGGCAAAGATGCAGCGCATATAGATGTTTCAGAAAAAACTGAAACGACTGGAATCCTGATGTTGAGCGACCTGAGACAAGAATTCATCCTGCATTTCGGCGAGATGGGCTCTCGCTGGGGGATCAACCGCACGGTCGGCCAGATCTATGCCGCGCTGTTCCTGTCCGAAGAGCCGCTTTGCGCCGATGATCTGGTGGGCCTGCTGGGCGTGTCCCGATCCAACGTGTCGATGAGCCTGAAGGAATTGCAAAGCTGGAATCTGGTGCATCTGAAACACCGCCCCGGCGACCGGCGTGATTTCTTCACCACGCCTGACGACATGTGGCAGATCGTCCGCACATTGGTCGAGGAACGCAAGAAACGCGAGATCGACCCCACCCTGACCAAGCTGCGCCAGTTGGAGATGCGCCCGGGCTCGGCCGAGGATGCCTATGCGCAGGCCCGCATCACCGAAATGCGCGAGCTGATCGAATTGCTGACTGGCTGGTACGACCAGATGAACGCACTGGAAACCGAGCGTCTGGTCGCCCTGCTGAACATGGGCGCGAAACTGCAGAAACTCGCGCAATCCGCGCGCATCCTGCCCAAGCGCACAAACAAGACGGAGAGTTGAAACATGGAGCTGGTAACAGATCCCTTCATGCTGTCGCGCATTCAGTTCGCGGCGAATATTACCTTTCACATCCTGTTTCCCACCATCACCATCGCGTTGGGCTGGGTGCTGGTGTTCTTCAAATGGCGGTATAACCGCACCGGCGATACCACATGGATGGATGCCTATTTCTTCTGGGTGAAGATCTTTGCGCTGACCTTTGCGCTGGGCGTCGTGTCGGGCATTACCATGTCGTTCCAGTTCGGCACCAACTGGTCCGGGTTCATGGAACGCGTGGGCAATATCGCAGGCCCGCTTCTGGCCTATGAGATCGTGACGGCCTTTTTCCTTGAAGCAGTGTTCCTGGGCATCATGCTGTTCGGCTTTCGCCGCGTGCCGGGCTGGGCGCATACCGGGGCGACCGTGCTGGTCGCAGTGGGCACGACGATGTCGGCCTTCTGGATCCTGGTGCTCAATAGCTGGATGCACACCCCCGCCGGGTTCGAGCTGCGCGACGGCGTGGCCCATGTCACAAGCTGGTGGGAGGTGATCTTCAACCCCTCGATGCCCTACCGGCTGGTGCATATGCTGCTGGCATCCGGCCTGACCGTGGGTTTTGTTCTCGCAGGTGTCTCGGCCATCCGCTGGCTGCTGGGTGATCGCGGCGCCGAGATGCGCAAGACCTTTCGCACCGGCACGATCATGGGGGCCGTGCTGATCCCGCTGCAGATCTATGCAGGCGACCTGCACGGTCTGAACACGCTGGAACATCAGCCCGCCAAGGTCGCCGCGATGGAAGGGAACTGGGAAACCCGCAGCAATGTGCCGCTGCTGCTGTTTGCCCTGCCCGATGAAGACGCGCGCGAAAACCGCTTCGAGATCGGCATTCCCTCGGGCGCCAGCGTCATTCTGGAACACAGCCCCAGCGGCGTTGTCCCCGGCCTGAATGA
>PWWF01000179.1 GCA_003561595.1 Paracoccaceae bacterium
CAACCTGAAATTCGCAGTCGAGCTGATCGCGCCCATCGCGATGGAAGAGAAACTGCGCTTCGCCATCCGCGAAGGCGGCCGCACTGTCGGCGCCGGCGTCGTGTCGAAGATCATCGAGTAAACTGGCCCGGTCGGGCGCGCGGGGTCCCGCGCGCCTGCTGTCCGAAGGAACAAAGAGATGCAAGCTCAGACTATTCGCATCCGGCTCAAGGCCTTCGATTACCGCGTGCTCGATGCCAGCACGCAGGAAATCGTGAACACGGCCAAGCGCACGGGCGCCCAGGTCCGCGGTCCCATTCCGCTGCCCAACAAGATCGAGAAATTCACGGTTCTCCGTGGTCCGCATATCGACAAGAAATCGCGCGACCAGTGGGAGATCCGGACCCATAAACGCCTGCTCGACATCGTCGATCCGACCCCGCAGACCGTGGACGCGCTGATGAAGCTCGACCTCGCGGCCGGGGTGGATGTCGAGATCAAAGTGTAAGGAGCCAGGACAATGCGCTCTGGAGTAATCGCAAAGAAGCTGGGCATGACCCGGCTGTTCATGGAGGACGGGCGGCAGGTGCCAGTGACCGTTCTGCAACTGGACGGGTTGCAGGTCGTCTCGACCCGCACGGCAGACCGGGATGGCTATACGGCCGTACAGCTGGGCGCCGGTACGGCCAAGGCCAAGCGGGTTGCCGCGCCGATGCGCGGCCATTTCGCCAAGGCCAGTGTTGCGCCCAAGCGCAAGCTGGCAGAATTCCGCGTGAGCCCCGAGAACCTTATCGAGGTTGGCGAGGAAATCACCGCCGACCATTATTTCGAGGGTCAGTTCGTGGATATCGCGGGCACCTCGATCGGTAAGGGGTTCGCAGGTGCGATGAAGCGGCACAACTTTGGCGGCCTGCGCGCCAGCCACGGTGTGTCGATCAGCCACCGCTCGCACGGGTCCACGGGCCAGTGTCAGGACCCGGGTAAGGTGTTCAAGGGCAAGAAGATGGCCGGTCACATGGGCGCTGCTCGTGTCACCACGCAGAACCTGCAGGTCGTCAAGACCGATAGCGACCGTGGCCTGATCATGGTCAAGGGTGCTGTGCCGGGGTCCAAGGGTGGTTGGGTCACGATCAAGGATGCGGTGAAGAAACCCTTCCCCGAGAACGCGATCCTGCCCGCAGCGCTGAAATCCGCTGCCGACGCGGCGCGCAAGGCTGCCGAGGAAGCTGCCGCTGCCGCCGCCTCCGAGGAAGAGGCCGCCCGTCAAGCCGCCCTGGAGGCCGAGGCCGCAGAGCAGGAAGCTGCGCTGAAAGAGGCCGAGGCCGATATCGAGGCCGAGAAGAAGGAAGGCGAGTGAGATGAAACTCGACGTTGTCAATCTGCAGGCAGGCAATGCCGGCGAAGTCGAGCTGAACGAGGCCATCTTTGGCCTCGAGCCGCGCGCCGATATCCTGCACCGTGTGGTGCGCTGGCAGCGGGCGAAAGCCCAGGCCGGCACCCACAAGGTCAAGACCCGGTCGGAAACCAGCTATTCCACCAAGAAGATCTATCGCCAGAAGGGCACCGGTGGCGCACGCCATGGCGACCGCAACGCGCCGATCTTCCGCAAGGGTGGTGTCTACAAGGGTCCGACGCCCCGCAGCCATGCGCATGACCTGCCCAAGAAGGTCCGCGCCCTGGGCCTGAAACTGGCCCTGTCGGCCAAGGCGGGCAGCGGCAAGCTGGTCGTGCTGGACACATCCGACATGGCAGAGGCCAAGACCTCGGTCCTGGCCAAGGCCGCCAAGGAGCTTGGCTGGAAAAAGGCACTGGTGATCGACGGGGCAGAGGTGAACGAAAATTTCGCCCGCGCCGCGCGCAACATCGAAGGTATCGATGTGCTGCCGTCGATGGGTGCCAATGTCTATGACATCCTGCGTCGTGACACTCTGGTGATCACGCGCGCGGGCCTTGAAGCGCTGGAGGCGCGACTGGCATGAGCAGCAAGGCACAGCATTATGACGTGATCCGCAAACCGGTCATCACCGAGAAGGCCACCATGGCATCCGAGGCCAATGGTGTGGTGTTCGAAGTGGCGATCGACGCGAACAAGCCCCAGATCAAGGACGCTGTCGAGGCGATCTTTGGTGTCAAGGTCAAGGCGGTCAACACGACGATCACCAAGGGCAAGACCAAGCGCTTCCGGGGCATTCCGGGTCGGCGCAAGGATGTCAAGAAAGCCTATGTCACGCTCGAGGAAGGAAACGCTATCGACGTGACCACCGGGCTTTGATAAGAGGCACCGCAACAGCGGCCCCGACGCCTCGGGGCCGTTGGTCATTTGGCGCGGCATTCCTGCCGCAGGACTGAAACAGACCTTTATTGGTCAAAGCTAACGGAAGACAGAAAGCATGGCACTCAAGTCGTATAAGCCGACGACGCCGGGCCAGCGCGGGCTGGTGCTGATCGACCGTTCGGAGCTTTGGAAAGGTCGCCCCGTCAAGACCCTGACACAGGGTCTGACGAAATCGGGCGGTCGGAACAACACCGGACGGATCACGGCCCGCCGCATTGGCGGTGGCGCAAAGCGTCTTTATCGCATCGTGGATTTCAAGCGCAACAAGCTTGATGTTCCGGCTGTTGTGGAACGGATCGAATATGACCCGAACCGCACCGCCTTTATCGCGCTGATCCGCTATGAGGATGGCGAGCAGGCCTATATCCTCGCGCCCCAGCGTCTGGCTGTGGGGGACAAGGTGGTCGCGGCTGTCAAGGCCGACATCAAGCCCGGCAATGCGATGCCGTTTTCGGGCATGCCCATCGGCACGATCGTCCACAATATCGAGATGAAGCCCGGCAAGGGTGGCCAGATCGCGCGTGCTGCTGGCACCTACGCGCAATTCGTGGGCCGCGACGGTGGCTATGCCCAGATCCGCCTGTCATCGGGCGAGCTGCGTCGTGTCCGCCAGGAGTGTTTTGCGACTGTGGGCGCGGTGTCGAACCCCGACAACTCGAACCAGAATTTCGGCAAGGCTGGCCGCACGCGTCATCAGGGCAAGCGCCCGTCGGTACGCGGTGTCGCGATGAACCCGATCGATCACCCGCATGGTGGTGGTGAGGGCCGGACCTCGGGTGGCCGGACGCCGGTTACGCCCTGGGGCAAGGACACCAAGGGCCGCAAGACGCGCTCGAACAAGCAGACCGACAAGTATATTGTCCGGTCGCGCCACGCGAAGAAGAAGGGTCGCTAATCCATGGCACGTTCTGTTTGGAAGGGCCCTTTCGTTGATGCCTACGTCCTGAAAAAGGCCGAGAAGGTACGCGAATCGGGTCGCAATGAAGTCATCAAGATCTGGTCACGCCGCTCGACCATCCTGCCCCAGTTCGTGGGGCTGACATTCGGCGTCTATAACGGGAAAAAGCATATTCCCGTCAACGTGACCGAGGACATGATCGGCCAGAAGTTCGGTGAGTACTCGCCGACCCGCACCTATTACGGGCATGCGGCCGACAAAAAAGCGAAACGGAAGTGAGCCATGGGTAAAGAGACAAATCCGCGCCGCGTGGCCGAGAATGAGGCGATGGCCAAGACGCGCATGCTGCGCACCTCGCCTCAGAAGCTGAACCTGGTTGCGGCCATGATCCGCGGCAAGAAAGTGGACCGCGCGCTCAATGATCTGACCTTCTCGAAGAAGCGGATCGCGGGCGATGTGCGCAAATGCCTGCAATCGGCCATTGCCAACGCTGAAAACAACCACGGGCTGGATGTGGACGAGTTGGTCGTCGCCGAAGCCTGGGTCGGCAAGAACCTCGTGATGAAGCGCGGCCGCCCGCGTGCACGCGGGCGTTTCGGCAAGATCATGAAGCCGTTTTCAGAGCTGACCATCAAGGTTCGCCAGGTCGAGGAGCAAGCATAATGGGTCAGAAGGTCAATCCGATCGGCATGCGCCTGCAGGTGAACC
>PWWF01000382.1 GCA_003561595.1 Paracoccaceae bacterium
CCAAGGCTGATGACCATATCGCGCAGCGCGCGGTCATTCATGTCCATGACCCGCCGCCAAGTGATGCGGCGTTCGTCGATTTCCAGTTCGTTGCCCCAGTAGATATGGTTGTCGATCATCGCCGACAGCAGGTTATGCGCCGATGTGATGGCATGGAAATCGCCAGTGAAATGCAGGTTCATATCCTCCATCGGGACGATCTGCGCATACCCCCCGCCAGCCGCGCCCCCCTTCATCCCGAAATTCGGCCCAAGGCTGGCTTCGCGAATACAGATCGCCGCGCGCTTGCCGATGGCGTTCAGCCCGTCGCCCAGCCCCACGGTGGTCGTGGTCTTGCCCTCGCCCGCAGGCGTCGGGTTGATCGCCGTCACAAGGATCAGCTTGCCGCGCTTGCGCCCGCGCACCTCGGCCACGAAGTCCTGACTGACCTTGGCCTTGTCATGGCCAAAGGGCAGCAGGTGCTCGGACGGGATACCCAAGGCGGCGCCGATCTCCTGAATGGGTTTCTTCCGGGCGGCGCGCGCAATCTCGATATCGGTGGGCGGTGTCATGGCCTGCTCTCCCTTGCCTGGCATTCGCGCGCACCTTAACGCGGCGCGATTGCCGGGAAATCCGCAAATGCGACATCCCCGCGTCCAGAGACGCCCTTGCAGCCCGCGCGCGATGCGCGCAAAGGTAGACCATGCAAACGCCCGCCGATCAGCCCCTGCGCGCCGCCCTGTGGATGACCGGGGCGATCGCATCCTTTCTGCTCATGGCGGTTGCCGGGCGCGCCGTGCAGGTCGAGATGGACACCTTCGCGCTGATGTTCTGGCGCTCGCTGATCGGATTGGCAATCGTGCTGATGGTCTGGCGCATGGCCGGGCTGGGCACGCGCGCGCTGCACCCTGCCTCGCCCGGCACCCACGCCATCCGCCATATCGTGCATTTCGGCGGGCAGAATCTGTGGTTCTGGGGCCTGACCGCGATCCCGTTGGCGCAGCTTGTGGCACTGGAATTCACCGCGCCCATCTGGGTGGTGCTGCTGGCGCCACTCCTGCTGGGCGAAAGCTTTACCCGGCGCAAATTCGCGGTCGCCCTGATCGGGTTCTGCGGCATCCTGATCGTCGCCCGCCCGGGGCTGGAGCCATTGGGTCCGGGCCATCTGGCCGGGCTGGGCGCGGCGCTGTGCTTTGCGCTGCACACGATGCTGACGCGGCGGTTGATGCGCGACAATACCGTGATCTGCGTGCTGTTCTGGATGACGCTCAGCCAGATGCTGATGGCCCTGCCGCTGGGGCTGTGGACCGGCATGAGTTGGCCATCTGCGGCGCTCTGGCCCTGGCTGCTGGCCTTGGGCGTCACGGGGCTGTCGGCGCATTACTGCCTGACATCGGCGCTCAATGTGGCCTCGGCCTCGGTCGTGGCACCGATGGAATTCATCCGCCTGC
This sequence comes from Paracoccaceae bacterium, assembly GCA_003561595.1. Classification (GTDB taxonomy): domain Bacteria; phylum Pseudomonadota; class Alphaproteobacteria; order Rhodobacterales; family Rhodobacteraceae; genus Roseinatronobacter. The sequence continues at coordinate 1,431 of PWWF01000382.1, forward strand.
CGCTGATCGCCCTGGTGGGCATGCTGGTCTATGCCGAGGCGCTGGACCCGTTGGTGTTTCTGGGCGCGGCCGTCATTTTTGCGGCCAACATGCTCAACGCGCGCGGCCCCCGGACCGCGCGCGCCTGAGCGCGCCGGTCAGTCGCGCAACAGCTCGTTGATCCCGGTTTTCGACCGCGTCTGCGCATCCACGCGCTTCACGATCACTGCACAATACAGGTTGATGCCGTTCTTCGACGGCATGGACCCCGCCACCACGACCGAATAGGGCGGCACTTCACCATAGCTCACGGCACCCGTCTCGCGATCCACGATCTTGGTGGATTTGCCGATAAAGACCCCCATCCCCAGGACAGATCCTTCGCGGATGATGCAACCCTCGACCACCTCGGAGCGCGCGCCGATAAAGCAGTTATCCTCGATGATCGTGGGGCCCGCCTGCATCGGCTCCAGCACGCCGCCGATGCCCACGCCGCCGGACAGATGCACGTCCTTGCCGATCTGCGCGCAGCTTCCCACCGTGGCCCAGGTATCGACCATCGTGCCGCTGTCGACATAGGCGCCGAGATTGACGAAAGACGGCATCAGCACCACGCCCGGTGCGATATAGGCGGATTTGCGCACGACACAGTTCGGAACCGCGCGAAAGCCCGCATGCTTCCAGCGGTTCTCGCCCCAGCCCTTGAACTTGCTATCCACCTTGTCCCACCAGCCGCTGCCCTGCGGCCCGCCTGATTGCGGCTCCATATCCTTGATGCGAAAGCCCAGCAGCACGGCCTTTTTCGCCCATTGGTTGACATGCCACTGCCCGTCCGCCTGCCGCTCGGCCACGCGCAGCGCGCCAGTGTCCAGCGCGTCCAGCGTCGCCTCGATCGCCTCGCGCGTTTCGCCGCCCGTTGCGGGGGTGATGGTGTCGCGGGTGTCCCACGCGGATTCGATGGCGGTTTCCAGTGCATCGGTATCGGTCATTCGGGCGCTCCATGGCTCTGGTCATCTGTCAGGCCACGCTATAGCCTTGCGCGCAGGCAAGAGCAATTCGCGTCAGGAGAGGCCAGAATGCAGAACCAGACCAAGACACGCCCCTTTCCCGATGCCGGAGAGGATGTCCGCCACTGGGATGACGCGCCCGACACTGCCCAGACCCGCCACCCGGCCTATCGGCTGGCCTTTGCCGACAGCGATTTCATGCTGCGCGACGAATTGCGCCCGGTGCGGCTGCAACTGGAACTGCTCAAGCCCGAATTGCTGATGAATGAGCGCGGCATCATCTCGACCATCGTGATGTTCGGGGGCGCGCGCATCCGCCGCCCGGATGACACTTCCGCCGCCCGCACCCCGATGATGGCCGACCTGTCGCGGTTCTATGAGGTCGCGCGCGGATTTGCCCATGCGATGACGCTCCGCTCGGTCCAGAGCTACGGGCGCGAGGATGTCATCGTGACGGGCGGTGGCCCCGGCGTGATGGAGGCCGGCAATCTGGGCGCGCAAGAGGCTGGTGGCGTGTCCATCGGGCTGAATATCGTGCTGCCGCATGAACAGGCCCCGAATACGCATGTGACGCCGGAACTGTGTTTCAACTTTCACTATTTCGCAATCCGCAAGATGCATTTCCTGATGCGCGCGCGGGCAATCACGGTCTTTCCCGGCGGCTTTGGCACGCTGGACGAGTTGTTCGAGACATTGACCCTGATCCAGACCGAACGGATGCACAAAATGCCCTTCATCCTCTTCGGGCGCGATTTCTGGACGCGGGTCATCAACTGGGAGGCGCTGGCAGAAGCCGGCACGATCAGCCCCGAGGATCTGGATCTGTTTCACTTCGCCGAAACGGCGGAAGAGGCCATTGCCATCATTGACGGATTCGAGGCACCTGCGTCCTGAAGGCCGCTGTCACAATCTTGACATAAGACAATCCGTCCGGGCCGGTCCCGTGGTATCATCGCCCATCCTGAGGAGGAGGAAAGGCGATGATCAACGAGAATGACATCCTGGACATGACCTGCCTGACCCGCGATCAGATCGCGGCGATTTCCGTGCATGAACATGTGGATGAGGTCAGCGCAGCAGAGATGGGCGAATATCTGATGCATATTCATCACGGCCCCCAGCGCGTGCAGCAGATGATCTGCGAGGATATTGCCGATGCGCTGCATGCCGATGACGTGACCCAGGCGCGCGCGCTTTACAAGACGCTCAAGGCATTTCTGGCCGAGCACCCAGAGGCACTGCGCGGCAACGTCTAGGCCCAGCGCTGAAACAGCGCCTGTAGTGCGGAGGCATTCTTCGCCAGATCATGCTGCGCGGCCACGCGGTCGCGCCCGGTGCGGCCCATGGCGGCCAGGTCATCGGGCGCAGTATCCATGCAGGCGCGCATGGCATCGGTCAGGGCGGGCACATCGCCTGCGGGCACCAGCCAGCCCGTCTGCGCATCGACCAGTTCGGGGATGCCTGCGATATAAGTGGTGATGACCGGGCGGGC
>PWWF01000073.1 GCA_003561595.1 Paracoccaceae bacterium
TCGGACTGGTTCGGCGCGGTGCAGGGGCGCTTCGACATGATCGTGTCGAACCCGCCCTATATCGGTAAGGACGAGGTCGCGACTCTCTCGCCCGATGTCATACAGTGGGAACCGCGTATGGCGCTGGTGCCCGAGGGCTGCGACGGCACCGGGCTGGCGGCCTATCGGCGGATATGCGCCGGTGCACCCGCGCATTTGCGCCCCGGCGGTTGGTTACTGGTCGAGATCGGGGCCGGGCAGGGGCCGCAGGTCGCCGATATGTTGCGCGCTACGGGCCTTTATCGCGTTCAGGTTGTGCCCGACATGGACGGGCGCAACCGCGTCGTGCTGGGGCAATGGCCGCAAGCGTGACATATCGGCCCTGTTTTGACGGTGTTTCTGCGCAACGACGCCCAAAAATACAGGTTTTGCCATATGAGGGGCTTGTCATGCCGCCCCAGCCATGCCACATCCGTAACAGGCGACGCGTAACGACAGACGCGACGCCCCTATCCCTACATGCAGCCTGTGTGCCCCCGAATTCAGACTGGCCACAGATCGGCTGCGCCGCATGCCCGAACAGGCAGGATAAAATTACGCATGAGATCACCGAACAAACGCTCGCGTTCCAAGGCGAACCGCCCCAAGTCGCTTGGCAATATCGTCAATCGCGTCTTTGACAGTTCCGGCCCGGAGGGCAAGGTGCGCGGCACGCCGCAGCAGATCATCGAGAAATATCAGGTCCTGGCGCGCGATGCGCAACTGGCCAATGACCGGGTCGCGGCGGAAAACTTCCAGCAGCATTCCGAGCATTACACCCGCCTTCTGGCCCAGGCCCAGCGCGAGCAGCAGGCCGAGCAGGAAGCGCGTCGCCAGCAGCAGGAAGAGCGCAATCGCCAGCAGCAGGAAGACCGCAACAACAACCAGCGCCGCCAGCACGACCAGCGCCGCAACAACGACGATGGCGGGCAGCGCAACGCGCCTGACGCGGATAATGGGTCGCGCGACAATTCCTTTGCCGTGCAGGAAAACGGGCCCGAGAGCGAAGGCTCGCTGGTCGAGACGCCCGAAAGCCGGTCCGAGTCCCCTGCAGCCGAGGAACAGGCGCAGCCAGAGGCCAAGCCAGCCAACCGCCGCAAGCCGCGCGCCCCGCGCGCAGAGGCTGCCGCGACAGGTGATGTGGCCGAGGAAAAACCCGCCAAGCCCCGCCGCGCCCCGCGCAAGCCGCGCGCCAAGGCGGCCCCGGCGGACAGCACGCCCAGCGCATCGGCAGCGGAATAAGCGTTACAGCCCTTCGGCAACCACAGGCAGGATGCCGATGGCGCTGGCGCCGTTCAGCACGAATTGCACTGACAGCGCGGCCAGCAGCAGGCCGAACAGCCGGGTCATGACCATTGTGCCGGTCCGGCCCAGCAGCCGCTCGATGGGCGCGGCCAGCAGGAATGACACCAGCACCAGCGCGACCACAACCAGCATCACGCCGGTAATCAGCGCCATGCCTTCCAGACTGCGCCCGGTCTCGCCGATCAAGAGGACCATCGTGGCCATCGCGCCCGGCCCGGCGATCAGCGGCATGGCCAGCGGAAAGACCGACGGATCATCGGCCAGCGGCGCCTTGCTTTCATCCGCATGATCGGCCCGGCGCTGGCTGCGCCGGTCAAACAGCATGTCCAGTGCGGTCAGAAACAGCAGGATACCGCCCGCGATCTGGAAAGCGGGCATGGATATGCCGATGAAGCGCAGGAAATCCTCGCCCGCGATGCCGAACAGCGCCAGCAGGATCGCCGCGATCACACAGGCCCGCACCCCGATGGCGCGGCGGCGCGCCGCCGTCATGCCCTGGGTCAGCGCCAGAAACAGCGGTGCCGTGCCGATCGGGTCGATCACCACGAACAGCGTGACAAAGGCCGTGATCAGAAACGCGATATCGACAAGGTCAAGAAACACTCAGAACCTCTTGAAATGTTTGGACAGTTTCAGGCCCTGACCCTGATAGTTCGACGCGATCTCGGCGCCATACAGCCGCTCTGGCCGTTCGGCCATACGCTCATAGACCAGCCGGCCCACGATCTGGCCATGTTCCAGCACAAAGGGCGCCTCATGGCAGCGCACTTCCAGCACGCCGCGCGCACCTGCGCCACCTGCCGCCGCATGGCCGAAACCGGGATCGAAAAAGCCCGCGTAATGCACCCGGAACTCGCCCACCATGGCCAGATAGGGGGCCATTTCGGCGGCATAATCGGGCGGGATATGCACCGCCTCGCGGCTGACAAGGATATAGAACGCGCCGGGATCGAGGATGATCTGCCCGTCGGTCCCGCGCAGTGGCTCCCAGAAATCGCCCGGCGCATAGGCCCCGATCCGGTCCAGATCGATCACGCCGGTATGGGGCTTGGCGCGAAATCCCAGCAGATCCGAGTCGTCGGGGCGCAGATCGACCGAAAACCCCAGCCCGTCCGAGATCACGGGCGTGTCCGGCACCAGCGTTTCGCGCGCATGCAGGGCGGCCAGTTCGCTGTCACTGAGGACCGCATGGCCGCGGCGAAATCGGATCTGGTTCAGCCGCATGCCGGGGCGCACCAGCACCGAGAAGGATCGCGGGCAAATCTCGGCATAAAGCGGGCCGTCATAGCCTTCGGGCACGCGGTCAAACTCGGTGCCCTGATCGGTGATCACGCGGGTCAGCAGGTCCAGCCGCCCGGTCGAGCTTTTGGCATTGGTCACGGCCTGCACGCCTGTGGGCAGGGCCAACCGTTCCATCAGCGGCACGACATAGACGCAGCCCTTTTCCAGAACGGCCCCGCCCGACAGGTCCATCTGATGCATTTCGAATTCGGCCAGCCGGTCAGCCACACTGCGCCCGTGCCCGGCCAGAAAGGACGCGCGCACGCGCCAGGCCCGGAACCCAAGCCGCAGATCAAGGCTTGCAGGCTGGATCTGCGCGTCCAGCACATCCGGCTGGGCGCTGATCTGCCCGTTCTCCAGCATCGCGCGCAGCGCCTGTGCGGGCAGGACCCCGATCTGTGACATGCGTCCTCCGCGCTTCGATTCGTGCCCTGCCGTGATAGCGAAACCGCCTGCCCGTGGAAAGTGGCGCGCGCAGGACGCTTGCAATGGGGCGGCGGCTTTTCCACAATGACGGTCCCCATAATCGAGAGGAGGCGTTGATGGACCGCGATACCTATGTCGAGAAGATGAAGGCCAAGCTGGATGAGTGGAATGCCGAGATTGCCAAATTCGAGGCGCAGACCCGGCAGGCCCAGGCCGATGCCAAGGGCAAGTATGAGGAGCAACTGGCCGAAATGAAGGCCCAGCGCGACGCGATGGAGACCCGCCTGCGCGAGGCGCGCGACAGCAATGAGAAAGCCTGGAATGATATCCGCGAGGGCATGGAAAAGGCCTGGACGGATATGGCGAGCGCGTTCGAACAGGCCATGAAGCGCTGAGCGATCAGAAGTGAAGATTGGTCGGGCTAGCAGGACTTGAACCTGCGACCTTCCGTCCCCCAGACGGACGCGCTACCAGACTGCGCCATAGCCCGAAACCTGAGCGCGCTTGTACCTGATTTGCCGCCCGTGACAAGGGCGAATTTCATGCAATGGGGCGGCGGTTACAGGTCGCTGCCCATCCGGCGCAACAGCGCTTCCAGTCGTGCGGCAAGTGGTGCGGCCCCGGCCAGCCGGTCGCGCGGCGGGGGCGCAGTGCGCAGCGCATGGGCCAATGCCGTGGCGCGCAACCGGCGCGCGGGCGCGGCGGGCAGATCGGCAAAGGCATTGTCCTGTCCGGCCTGCGAAACAGGCGAAATTGCGTCACTTTTTGCTTGCACCGGGGCAGGGGCCATGGCTGCTTTCTCAGGCTCAGGCTCAGGCTCAGGCTCAGGCTCAGGCTCAGGCTCAGGCTCAGGCTCAGGCTCA
>PWWF01000192.1 GCA_003561595.1 Paracoccaceae bacterium
CACGCCATGACCCCGCTGATCGAGATGGTGGGGATCGACAAGCGCTTTCCCGGTGTGCACGCGCTGCGCGATGTCAGTTTCGATCTGCGCGCAGGCGAAGTGCATGCCCTTATGGGCGAGAATGGCGCGGGCAAATCCACGCTGATGAAAATCCTCTCGGGCGTCTATACCCGCGACGGGGGCGAGGTGCGCATCGACGGCACGGCGCTGCAGCTGGCCACCCCGCGCGCAGCGCAGGATGCAGGCATCGGGATCATTCATCAGGAACTCAGCCTGATGAATGACCTGACCGTGGCGCAGAACATCTTTATCGGGCGGGAACCGCGCCGCCTCGGCTTTGTCATCGATGACAAGCAGATGGAGCGTGACACCGCAGCGCTGTTTTCGGGCATGAATGTGGTGATCGACCCCAAGCGCTTCGTGCAGGGCATGAGCATCGCGCGCCAGCAGATGATCGAGATTGCCAAGGCGATCAGCCATGACAGCAAGGTTCTGGTGATGGATGAGCCCACCGCCGCGCTGAATGATCGAGAGATTGACGAATTGTTTCGCATCATCAACCAGTTGCGCGATGCGGGCAAGGGCATCATCTATATCAGCCACAAGATGGATGAGATCCAGCGCATCTCGGACCGGGTGACGGTCATGCGCGATGGCCAGACCGTGGGCACGCGCAACACGTCCGAGGTCACGCTGGAGGAAATCATCTCGATGATGGTGGGGCGCGCGCTGGTGCAGGAAGAGGCGACAGTGCCGGACCTGAGCGCCGCGCCTGTCGCGCTGGAAGTGCGCGGCCTGAGCCGTGGGCGCGAGATCCGCGATGTCAGTTTCACCCTGCGCAAGGGCGAGATTCTGGGCTTTGCCGGGCTGATGGGCGCGGGCCGGACCGAAGTGGCCCGCGCGATCTTTGGCGCCGACCCGCTGGATGCGGGCGAGATTTTCGTGGATGGCGCGCCCCGGCGTATCCGCAGCCCAAGCGATGCGGTGCGCGCGGGCATCGGCTACCTGTCCGAGGATCGCAAGCATTTCGGGCTGGCGCTGCCCATGTCGGTGCGCGACAACATCGCGCTCACGTCTTTCGACAAATTCGCCCGCGCGGGCGGGTTGCTGGATGATGGCGCGATGCGCCGCACCGCGCGCGAGAGTATCAAGACGCTCGATATCCGCACGCCGTCAGACCAGCAGGAGGTGCGGCTGCTTTCGGGCGGGAACCAGCAAAAGGTCGTCATCGCGAAATGGCTGTTGCGCGATTGCGAGGTGCTGATCTTTGACGAACCCACGCGCGGGATCGATGTCGGCGCGAAATCCGAGATCTACAAGCTCTTGAACCGGCTGGCGGCAGAGGGGCGCGCCATCATCATGATCTCGTCCGAGCTGCCGGAAATCCTGCGGCTCAGCCACCGCATCGCCGTGATGTGCGAGGGGCGTCTGACCGGGTTCCTGCCCGGCGGGCAAAGCAGCCAGGAAGAGATCATGGCGCTGGCCACCCTGCGGCCCAGCCAGACCGTCGCCCCCAGCGAACAGGAGCAGCCCGCATGACCGAGACCCTTCGCCCCGGCACCACCACGGGCCCCGCGCCCGAACGTGTCAGCTTTTTCGCGACCGCGACGGCGCAGCGGTTGCTGGCCTTTGCCAGCCTGATCGTCATGCTGATCGTGTTCTCGGTGCTCTCGCCCAATTTCATGCAGACCTCGAATGTCATCGCGATCCTGCAGGCAGCATCGGTCAACGGGGTGCTGGCGATTGCAGTCACGCTTATCATCATCACGGGCGGGATCGACCTGTCAGTGGGCACGATGATGACTTTCTGCGCCGTGGTGACAGGGGTGGTGCTGACGAATATGGGCATGCCGCTCTGGACCGGGGTGATCGCGGCCATCCTGACCGGGGCCTGCGCGGGGTTTGCATCAGGCACCTTTGTCGCGCGCATGATGATCCCGCCCTTTATCGCGACGCTGGGCATGATGATGATCCTGCGCGGCCTGTCGCTGATCACCACGGGCGCGCGGCCCATCTATTTCAACAACACGCCGGGGTTCGACCAGATATCGCGCGGATCACTTGTGGGTCAGGTCTTTCCCTCGGTCCCGCTGCCCAATGGCGTCCTGATCCTGTTTGCCGTGGCGCTTGCAGTGTCCTTCATCCTCAACCGCACGGTGCTGGGCCGCTACACCTATGCGCTGGGCTCGAATGAAGAAGCGATGCGCCTGTCGGGCGTGAACACCGCCGCGTGGAAAACCGCGATCTATACGCTGGCGGGTGCGATTGTGGGCATCGCGGGGCTGCTGATCGCCTCGCGGCTGAACTCGGCCCAGCCCGCGCTGGGCATGGGCTATGAGCTGGAAGCGATTGCCGCTGTCGTGATCGGGGGCACATCGCTTTCGGGCGGGCGCGGCACGGTGCTGGGCAGCCTGATCGGGGCACTGATCATTGCCGTGCTGGCCAATGGGTTGCGCGTGCTGTCAGTGGCGCAGGAATGGCAGATCGTGGCCATGGGCGCGATCATCATTGCGGCGGTCTATGCCGACCAGTTGCGCCGCCAGAAAACCGGATAAAACAACAACCGGCAGACAGGCCGGGCCTATCTATCGAGCCGTTTCAACCTGGGAGGAGACCCAAAACATGCTGAAAAGACGCTCACTCATCGCATCCAGCCTGGCGCTTGCCATGGCCATGGGGGCAGGCCCCGCACTGGCCGACGATGTGACCATCCCGCTGGTGTCCAAAGGCTTCCAGCACGAGTTCTGGCAGGCCGTACGCGCCGGTGCCGAACAGGCGGGCGCGGAATTCGGTGTCGGCATCGAATTTGTCGGCCCCGATGACGAAAGCCAGGTCGATCGCCAGATCGACATGCTGTCGGCGGCGCTGGCGAATGAACCGCCCGCCATCGGCTTTGCCGCGCTCGACACACAAGCCGCCATCCCGCTGCTGCGCGAGGCGCAGGACAAGGGCATCCATATCGTTGCCTTCGACAGCGGTGTGGACAGCGACATCCCTGTCACCACCGCCACCACCGACAACGTGGCCGCCGCGGCGCTGGCCGCCGACAAGATGGCCGAATTGCTGGGCGGCAGCGGCACGGTCGCCGTGGTCGCGCATGACCAGGTGTCGGCCACCGGCGTTGACCGGCGCGACGGGTTCGTGAACCGTCTGGCCGAGGAATATCCGGATATCGAGGTTGTCACCATCCAGTATGGCGGCGGCGATCACCTGACCTCGACCGAGATCACGCGCGCCATCCTGACCGCCAATCCCGATCTGGGCGGTATCTTCGGCACCAATGAGGGATCGGCCATCGGCGTCGTGAACGGTGTGCGCGAGGCCGGGCGCGAGGGGCTGGTCATCATCGGCTATGACAGCGGCGCGGCCCAGCAGGATGCCATTCGCGAGGGGCTGATGGCGGGCGCGATCACGCAGAACCCCGTCGGCATCGGGTTCGAGACAGTGCGCGCCGCCCTCGCCGCGATGAATGGTGAAGAGTTGCCCGAGATCATCGATACCGGCTTTTTCTGGTATGACGCCGATAATATCGATGATGAGGAAATTCAGGCCGTTCTCTACAACTGATCGCGCCTGAGAATCATGGCCGGGGGCGGCAGGCTGCCCCCGGCATCACCTTCGCAGATGCAGGCAGGAATACCATGCGCCAGTTCACCCCAGAGGATGCGCCCATCGCGCATGGCCAGTCACACACACGCATCACGGGCCTGCGCATATATGATATCCGCTTTCCGACCTCGGACCATCTGGACGGCTCGGATGCGATGAACCCCGATCCCGATTATTCCGCCGCCTATGTCGTGCTGGAAACCGATGGCCCGCATGAAGGGCATGGCCTGACATTCACCATCGGGCGCGGCAACGAGATCTGCGTCGCCGCCATCGGGGCGCTG
>PWWF01000214.1 GCA_003561595.1 Paracoccaceae bacterium
CGATCCTGTTCTGATGACGGCGGAGGATATCATCGCCCATTTCGGCCTTGCCCCCCATCCCGAGGGCGGCTGGTATCGCGAGACATGGCGCGCCGAGGCGGAGGGCAAAGCACGCCCGTCGGGCACGGCCATCCTGTTCCTGCTGGCCGCGGGGCAGCACAGCCACTGGCACCGGGTCGACGCGGTCGAGCTCTGGCATTTCCATGCAGGCGCGCCGCTGGAGTTGCGGATCGCCGCTGACAGTGACGGCCCGGCGCGGGCGTATCACCTTGGCATCGATCCTGGCGCGGGCCAGCACCCGCAGGTGATCGTGCCCGCCCATCACTGGCAATCCGCGCGCAGCCTGGGCGCGTGGACATTGGTAGGCTGCACCGTCTCTCCCGGATTCAGCTTTGACGGGTTCGAGCTTGCACCGCCGGGTTTCGACATCCCCACCGCGTGAGCATCTGCGGGACCCTTGACTGACATGACCGCAGGGGGTAATGCACAGCCGTCCAGCACCGGAATCGGCGCGCGGACCCTTTTGCGTTGCCTGACTGCCGCTTCGACAGTCCCGTGGCTACGCGATCGGGCAAAACGAACAGCATGACCTACCTCTGACGGGCACAATCGGTGGACCCGGACGAAGACCAGAGCTCTTGGCCAGCCACATCTGCATGGACCAACCATGCGTATATGAGAGGATTAGCGATGAACCTGATCGCGCAAATCGAAGCCGAGCAAATTGCAGAGCTTGGCAAGGACATTCCGGATTTCAAGGCCGGTGACACCATCCGCGTGGGCTACAAGGTGACCGAGGGCACCCGCTCGCGCGTGCAGAATTTCGAAGGCGTCTGCATCGGGCGCAATGGCGGCAGCGGCATCGGCGCGTCCTTTACCGTGCGCAAGATCTCCTTCGGTGAGGGTGTGGAGCGTGTGTTCCCCCTCTACTCGACCAATATCGACAGCATCACCGTGGTCCGCCGCGGCAAGGTGCGTCGCGCCAAGCTGTACTATCTGCGCGACCGTCGCGGCAAATCGGCCCGGATCGCCGAGAAAACCAACTACCGTCCCCTGAAGACGTCTGCCTGAGGAGCGCTGCGATGAAAGCCGATACGCACCCCGATTACCACATGATCAATGTCAAACTGACCGACGGCACCGTCGTTGAAATGCGCTCGACCTGGGGGAAAGAGGGCGAGACACTGTCGCTCGATATCGACCCCAGCGTGCACCCGGCCTGGACCGGTGGCGGCGCGCGCCTGATGGACACGGGCGGCCGGGTGTCGAAGTTCAAGAACAAATACGCCGGTCTGGGTTTCTGAACCCCTCCAGGACCTGCACAGATCGAAGGGCGCGGAGTTCCGCGCCCTTTTTATATTGCGATCAACAGGTTGCCTGCGGCTTTGGGACTGCTTGTAACTGGGCGGAATGCTGCCTAGTAAGGGGGGCGACAGGAACAATCGGAAGCTGCGAATGCCGCATATCATCGTTGTAGGCAATGAAAAGGGCGGGTCGGGCAAGTCCACCGTCTCGATGCATCTGGCGGTGGCGCTGGCCCGTTCCGGGCTGCGCGTGGGCGCGATGGATCTGGACCTGCGCCAGTTGAGTTTCGGCCGCTATATCGAGAACCGGGCCAACTGGTGCGCGCGCAAGGGGGTCGATCTGCCCATGCCGCGCTTCACGCCGTTGCCTGACCCCGCCACATTCGATCTGCCCGATGGCCCCGCGCTTCATGATGCGCGCATGGCGGCGGCGCTGGATGCGCTGCAGTCCGATACCGACATCATCCTGATCGATTGCCCCGGGTCGCATACCCGCTTCAGCCAGTATGCCCATTCTGTGGCTGACACGCTGGTCACGCCCATCAATGACAGCTTTATCGATTTCGACCTGCTGGCCCGCACCGACCCGGAAACCGGCAAGGTGCTGTCACCGTCGATCTATTCAGAAATGGTCTGGAAGGCCCGCCAGACCCGTGCGCAATCGGGGATGCGCCCGCTGGACTGGATCGTGCTGCGCAACCGGCTGGGGACGACGGCCATGCACAACAAGCGCAAGGTGGGGGACGCGTTGCAAAGCCTGTCGCAGCGCATCGGGTTCCGCATCGCGCCCGGTTTCAGCGAGCGTGTGATCTTTCGCGAATTGTTCCCGCGCGGTCTGACCCTGCTGGATCTGGCCGATCTGGGCGGCGAAAGCATGACCATGTCACACATCGCCGCCCGTCAGGAATTGCGCGAACTGCTCGGGGCGCTGGGCCTGCCGGCCCTTACTCAGACGGCCTGATGCCGCCACCACGGGGCAGTCGGGCGTCAAGCTCGGCTGCCAGTGCATCCAGACGATCATCAAATCGCTGATAGACTGACCGCGTTGCGCTAAGCCGGGTGAAGCCACCACGAACAAAGCTCATCGGATCCGCAAAGGATCTTGCCTGTCTCTGAAACATCTTTCCATGCTCCTTACTTACACTCAATGATTGCAAGTTAGCGGGAGCCTCGGGGCGAAAAAAAGGCACGAAAATGGTTAATGCGTGTAATCTGCCCCAAAGGGACGGAGCGAATTCATGGAGAGATCAGAAATAGCGTTATCGCCGGGAATGCCACCAGAAGCGCGACACGCACAAGGTCCGAGGCCACGAAAGGCAGAACCGCGCGATAGGTGTCGCTGATCCGCGTCTTTGGGTCCATCGCATTGATGACAAACAGGTTCATACCCACGGGCGGTGTAATCAACCCCACCTCGACCACGATCAGGACAAGGATTCCGAACCAGATTGCGGTCATCTCGATATTGGCGCGATCCAGCGCTGCCTGATTGACGCGGCGCAGTTCCAGCGCGTCAATCTGCGCGCGGCTCAGTTCTGCCCTGGCGGCAATGGCCGCCTTGATACTGCGTAACATCTCGGGCGCGACATCAACGCCTGCGCGAATCGCTTCTTGCGCGCGGGCGGCATGCAGGTCGGCCATGGTGACAAAGGTGAAATCCAGCTCGATCATGATGGGCCAGAAGATCGGGATGGTCAGCAGGATCATCGACAGGCTGTCCATCAGGCAGCCAAGGATCAGATAGAAGCACAGGATCAGGATCAGCACCATCAGCGGGCTGACCCCTGACCCGCCAACCCAGGACGCGATGCTTTGCGGCACCTGCGTCAGCGCCAGAAACCCGTTATAGAACGCCGCGCCGAAGATGATGAAAAAGATCATCGCGGTAGATCGCGCCGTGGCCTGAAAGCTGTCGGCCAGCGTCTGGCGTGTCAGCCCGCCATTGGCCCAGGCAATCAGCCCGGTGCCAAGTGCGCCCACAGCGGCCCCTTCGGTGGGCGTGAACCAGCCTGCATAGATCCCGCCCACCACAAGGCCAAAGACCAGCAGGACCGGCCAGACTGCAGCCAATGCGCGCAGCCGCGCCCCATAGCCTACGCGCGCGCGCGTGCCGGCCGCGTCGGGGTTGATGCGCACATAGATCGCAATGACGATCATGTAGCCGATGGCCGCAAGGATGCCCGGCACAAAGGCCGCCAGAAACAGTTTGGCGATATTCTGTTCGGTCAGGATGGCATAGATCACCAGCACGACCGAAGGCGGGATCAGGATGCCCAGCGTCCCCCCGGCGGCCAGTGTCGCGGTCGAGAAGCCGCCCGCATACCCATAGCGTTTCAGTTCCGGCAGGGCCACGCGGCTCATGGTGGCGGCCGTGGCCAGAGATGACCCGCAGATCGCGCCGAACCCCGCGCTGGACCCGATGGCGGCCATGGCGACACCGCCCTTGCGATGGCCCAGAAACCCCTCTGCCGCGCGGAACAGCGCCTGCGACATGCCGCCCAGCGTGGCGAAATAGCCCATCAGCAGGAACATCGGCACGATGCTCAGCGAATAGCTGGCGAAAGTGGTAAAGACCTCGGTCTCCAATC
>PWWF01000357.1 GCA_003561595.1 Paracoccaceae bacterium
ACTATGTCCGCGAACATGGGCGGCGCAATCGCGAGATGTTTGTGCCATTGGCACATGCCCCTGGCCATGCCCAAGCGGATTTCGGCGAAGCCATGGTTGTGATCGGCGGGGTTGAGCAGAAAGCGTATTTCTTCGCACTTGATCTGCCTCACAGTGACGCCTGCTTTGTGCGCGCCTATCCAGCAGCAGTCTCTGAGGCTTGGGTTGATGGCCATGTCCACGCCTTCGCCTTCTTTGGCCGTGTCCCGCTTTCAGTTCTCTACGACAATGACAGGTGCCTTGTTGCGAAGATCTTGCCGGACGGATCGCGCAAGCGGACCAAGCTGTTTAGCGGGTTCCTGTCGCATTACTTCATCCATGATCGTTATGGCCGCCCGGGCAAGGGCAACGACAAAGGCGCCGTTGAGGGTCTGGTGGGGTATGCGCGGCGGAACTTCATGGTGCCCATCCCTCAGTTTGCGACATGGGAGGCGTTCAATCTTTGGCTGGAAGATCAATGCCGCAAGCGCCAAGACGATATCTTACGCGGGCATGGCGACAGCATCGGGCAACGACTGGTCCGCGATCTCGATGCGATGATGGATTTGCCGGCGTCACCGTTTGATGCCTGTGACCAGGCCAATGGTCAGGTGAACTCACAAGCTTTGGTGCGCTACAAAACCAATGATTACTCGGTGCCGGTTGCCTATGGCCACCGTGACGTTTGGATCAGGGGCTATGTCGATCAGGTTGTCATTGGCTGTGGTGGAGATGTGATTGCCCGCCACCCCCGGTGTTGGGATCGCGAGGATATGGTTTTTGATCCGGTTCACTATCTGCCGCTGCTTGAGCAAAAGACTGGCGCTTTGGATCAGGCTGCCCCGCTGGTCGCATGGGAGCTGCCAGAGGAATTTGCGACCCTGCGCCGATTGATGGAGGCGCGCATGATCAAGGCAGGTCGGCGCGAGTATGTGCAGGTCTTGCGGCTGCTGGAGACGTTTGAGATGGCCGACCTGAATGTCGCCGTCAAAAATGCGCTACGCATGGGTGCGATCGGATTTGATGCCATCAAGCACCTTGTCTTGTGTCAGGTCGAGAAGCGTCCACCCAAACTGGACTTGGATGTCTATCCGTATTTACCACGCGCCAATGTCGGCACGACGTCAGCGGCCAGCTACATGTCGCTGATGAAGCGGGGGAAAGCGGCATGACACAAGCGCCGCAAATCTTACTGGACCATCGGCTCAAATCTCTCCGCTTGCCAACAGTGCTGCGGGAATATGGCAAGCTGGCCCGCCAATGCGCCACAGAGGGACATGACCATGTTCAGTTCCTCGCACGTTTGGTCGAATTGGAAATGATCGATCGCGAACGCCGGATGATCGAACGGCGCATCAAGGCCGCCAAATTCCCGGCCGTCAAAAGCCTGGACAGCTTCGAGTTCAAGGCGATACCGGCCTTGAACAAGATGCAGGTGCTGGAGCTGGCGCGTTGCGAATGGATTGACCGGCGTGAGAATGTCATCGCCCTTGGCCCAAGCGGAACCGGCAAAACCCATGTCGCCTTGGGCCTTGGTCTGTCGGCATGCCAGAAAGGCCTTTCTGTTGGCTTTGTCACGGCGGCAGCGCTGGTTCATGAACTGATGGAAGCCCGAGACGAACGCAGACTGCTACGGCTTCAAAAGCAGATGGTGGGTTACAAGCTGCTCATCATCGACGAGCTGGGCTTTGTGCCACTGAGCAAAACCGGGGCTGAATTGTTGTTCGAGCTGATCTCCCAACGCTATGAGCGCGGCTCCACACTGATTACCAGCAACCTGCCATTCGACGAATGGACCGAAACCTTTGGGTCAGAACGCCTGACCGGCGCACTGCTCGATCGTCTGACCCACCACGTCAACATCCTCGAGATGAATGGCGAAAGCTACCGCCTTGGACAAAGCAAGGCGCGTCAGGCAACACCCAAAACCTAAACCCCAATCAGCACGGATTGGCCCTTACGGGCCAAAGCATCCGGGCAACCACCAGCTATATGACAAGCGCGGCTGCCCGGATGCTGGCGCTCGTCTATGCGGTGATTATCCCAACCCCAAAGTGGTAACATTTTGCGCTGCCCTCTGGCCCACTTTTGCTTTGCCGTTGACACGGAGCGCCCCTTCTTCACCTTCGGTTATCGTGAGCCGTTCCTGAGAAGGGTCGCCGGGATTCTGCGCGACTGACCCCGTTCCGGGGCCCCTCCCCACCCGTCAAACCCGACGCCGGCGACGGCGATCGCGCCCCCGTCACATGAAAGGAGAGCCGCATGATCTGATCGGAAAACCAAAACCCCCGAGATGCTCCAACATCTCAGGGGCTTGTAATAGGTGGTCTTGAGCTACTGCGTGGATAGCACCGTTCGGTGCGAAACGCAAGGACCCCCTGAAACAAAATCGCGCATAAGCCCCGTTTTTTCAGCGGGTTGATGGCGCGTTCGCCGCCCGCGGGCGGCGGGTCAACGTCCCGGACGGCCGAATACCCGGCCGCCGGTTTCCTTGAGCATGAAAGGGGGGACACATGAGCCGTCTCCATACCACCACCGACGCCCGGAACGTCCATCATCTTCCGGGGTCCGCCGCGCCCGCGAAAACCCGGGCCCCGCGTCAGCGCAAGATCACCAAGACGGAGATCGAGCGCGCGATCGGCTGCGCCCGGGATCTCGGGCTGACCATCTATGGCCTCACGATCGAGGGGGAGAAGATCCACCTCGTCACGAAACCGAACGCCGAGCAGTGCCGCAAGGGGCTCTCGGAGGTCGACGCGTTCTTCGAGGCCCAAAATGGGTAAGCTCAGGATCAAGGTGAAGGGCGTCCACCGGGTGCGCAAGCGCCTCGCGGACGGCAGCAAGGCCGAATATCACTACGCCTGGCGCGGCGGCCCGAGGTTCTGGGACAGCGGCATGCCCTTCGGGAAACACACGCTCGATTACGCGGACGCCCTGAAACAGCGTCTGATGGAGCGTAAGGACCCCGGGGACAGCTTCCAGGCCCTGATCAACGCCTTCTTCGAATCGACCGATTTCCGGAGGCTCTCCCCCCGGACCCAGCGGGATCACCGGATCAACGTGTCCCGCCCGGGCGGGATCGAGGAGAAGTACGGCAAGGTCCCCCTGAAGGCGTTTGATGACGTCCGGATCCGCCAGAACGTCCTGAAATGGAGGGACACCTTCTCCGACGGCACCGGTGACAACATCTTCGCGACCCTGCAGCGGGTCGTGTCCTTCGGGCTCGACCGGGGCATCCTGCAGCACCATCATCTCCTGAAGGTGCGCAAGAAGGTCAAGAAGAACCGGGCGGACGTGGTCTGGACCCCGGCCGAGGTGGACCTGTTCATCTCGAAGACGCCGAGGTATGTCGGGCGGATCCTGCGGGTCGCGCTGGAAACCGGGCTTCGCCCCGGGGACATGCAGGTCCTGCAGCGGTCCCATATCGAGACCACCTCGAACGGGAACCGCCGCCTCCTGATGCGCACGCGCAAGAGCGGCGGCCGGAACTTCGCCTCCGTCCCGGTGACGGAGGGGCTGGCCGCGCTGATCGAGGAGATCCCGGAGGACCAAGAGTATCTTATCGTGGCCGCGGAGGGAAAACCGTTCCGGACCTCGGAGGCGCTGGGGTCCACGGTGTCGCACTGGCGGGATCAGCTCGGGATCCGGAAGAAGCTCCGTCTGTATGACGCCCGCGGGACCGCCGTGACCCGGCTCGTCCGGGCCGGGTGTACCCTCTCGGAGCTCGCGGCCCATATGGGCTGGAGCCTCGCGCACGCGGCCGCGATGCTGGAGCGGTACGCGGCCCTGGACCCGAATATGAGTGACGGGATCCTCGAGAAGGTGAAGCGGGAGGAGGAAAGGCGGAA
>PWWF01000200.1 GCA_003561595.1 Paracoccaceae bacterium
CCTCGCGGATATAGCGTTCCAGATGGGCGTCATCGCGCACGATTTCCATGGCGCGCCCACCCAGCACATAGGACGGGCGGATCACCAGCGGGTAGCCCACAGCCTGCGCGATCTCAAACGCTTGCTGCGGGGTCGTGGCGATACCGTTGACCGGCTGGCGCAGGTCGAGCTTGTTCAAGAGCGCCTGAAACCGCTCGCGATCTTCGGCCAGATCAATCGCATCGGGCGAGGTGCCGAGGATGGGAATGCCCGCCGCTTCCAGATCATTGGCCAGCTTCAGGGGCGTCTGGCCGCCGAACTGCACGATCACGCCATGCAGGGTGCCGGCCTCTTGTTCCACGCGCAGAATCTCCAGCACATGCTCCAGCGTCAGCGGTTCGAAATACAGCCGGTCCGAGGTGTCGTAATCGGTGCTGACCGTCTCGGGGTTGCAGTTGATCATGATGGTCTCATAGCCCGCATCGGTCAGCGCGAAACAGGCGTGGCAGCAGCAATAGTCGAACTCGATCCCTTGCCCGATCCGGTTCGGGCCACCGCCCAGAATCACCACTTTCTTGCGGTCCGAGGGGCGCGCCTCGCATTCCACATCGCCCATGACATCGGTTTCATAGGTCGAATACATATACGGCGTCTGTGCCTCGAACTCGGCGGCGCAGGTGTCGATGCGCTTGAACACGGCATTCACGCCCAGATTCCGCCGCGCGCGGCGGATCTGGTCTTCGTCACGGCCTGTCAGGGCGGCCAGCCGCGCATCGGTAAAGCCCAGCATCTTGAGCGCGCGCAAACCTTCGGCATTTACCGGCAGGCCGTTGCGGCGGATATCATCCTCGGCGGCGATGATCTCGCGGATGCGGGCCAGAAACCAAGGGTCGAAACTGGTCGCGGCCTGAATGTCATCATCGGACAGCCCCTCGCGCATGGCCTGCGCGATCAGGCGCAGGCGGTCGGGGGTCTGGCCGCTGATCGCCTTGATGATCGCAGCGCGGTCGGGCGCGCCGGGAATGGCGATTTCGTCAAACCCGCTCAGCCCCGTCTCCATCGAGGCAAGCGCCTTCTGCATCGATTCGTGGAAGGTCCGGCCAATGGCCATCGCCTCGCCCACCGATTTCATGGCCGTTGTCAGTTCGGCCTGCGATCCGGGGAACTTTTCAAAAGCGAACCTCGGGATCTTGGTGACCACATAATC
Source organism: Paracoccaceae bacterium (assembly GCA_003561595.1). Lineage (GTDB taxonomy): Bacteria > Pseudomonadota > Alphaproteobacteria > Rhodobacterales > Rhodobacteraceae > Roseinatronobacter. The sequence continues at coordinate 1,187 of PWWF01000200.1, forward strand.
TATGGTCGGCTCGAAGCTGGCAGGTGTCACTTTTGTGATATCATTGTCCAACTCATCAAGCGTGTAGCCCACCGCCAGCTTGGCCGCGATCTTGGCGATGGGAAAGCCCGTGGCCTTGGACGCCAGCGCCGAAGAGCGCGACACGCGGGGGTTCATTTCGATCACCACCATGCGCCCGTTGTCCGGGTTCACGGCCCATTGCACATTGGACCCGCCGGTTTCGACCCCGATTTCGCGCAGCACGGCAATCGAGCCGTTGCGCATGATCTGATATTCCTTGTCGGTCAGTGTCAGCGCCGGGGCGACCGTGATCGAGTCGCCTGTATGCACACCCATCGGATCCACATTCTCGATGGAACAGACGATAATGGCATTATCCGCCTTGTCGCGGACAACCTCCATCTCGAACTCTTTCCAGCCCAGCAACGACTCATCCACCAGGATTTGCGCGACCGGCGAGGCATCTAGGCCAGAGCGACAAATCCGTTCATAATCATCACGGTTATAGGCAACTCCTCCACCAGTGCCGCCTAGTGTATAGGCGGGGCGGATGATGGCGGGCAGGCCGATATCCTCCAGCGCAGCCATCGCCTCGGCCACGCCGGCATTGATATCGAACTTGCCATTTTCCAACTTCGGCGCCGCAACGATGGTCGCGCGCGGGTTTTCCAACCCGATCCGGTCCATCGCCTCGCGGAACAGCTTTCGGTCCTCGGCCATCTCGATGGCTTCGCGCCGCGCGCCGATCATCTCGACCCCGAATTTCTTCAGCACGCCCATTTCTTCCAGCGCGAGCGAAGTGTTCAGCCCGGTCTGCCCGCCCATCGTAGGCAACAGTGCGTCGGGGCGTTCCTTTTCGATGATCTTGGCGACGATCTCGGGCGTGATGGGTTCGATATAGGTGGCATCGGCCAGGCCCGGATCGGTCATGATCGTGGCCGGGTTCGAATTGACAAGGATGACGCGATACCCTTCCTCGCGCAGCGCCTTGCAGGCCTGTGCGCCGGAATAATCGAATTCGCAGGCTTGCCCGATCACGATTGGCCCGGCCCCGATGATCATGATGGAACGGATATCGGTTCGCTTCGGCATGGTGGACCCCCGGTTCAGCACTGGCATCTACGCCTGTCCCGCCAGAGCGGTGCGCAAATTGGGCGCGTTATAGTCAAGGCCAACCCCAGCGCAAGGGCGTTCGCAGCAAAGCATTGCCCGCGACGCATCGTAAGGATATCTTTACCCGATAGCGCGAAAACCGTAATCTGGCCCGGCGCGTGCGCGTCACGCCCGTTTCGGCTGGGTTGCGTGTCTGAAAGCGATTGAATGCCGAGTGATTTGTGTCCCGAGCCCGATGATCCGGGTAAAACCGGCGAAACACGCCTGACCGAGATACAGGCGCTCGTCGTAGATTTGATTCACACGCTGCTGGCCGCGAAGCTGAATGATGTCGATGCCGCGCTCGACCTCAGCCTGCAGCGCCTGGGCCAGTTTGCCCATCGCGACCGCGCATATGTCTTTGTGCGCAGCGGTGACACGGCCAGCAACACCCATGAATGGTGCGCGCCGGGAATCGCGCCGATGATCGATCACCTGCAGGACCTGCCGCTTGATGCCTTTGGCGCGCTGTTCGGACCGCTGGGTCGCAATCAGGATGTGCTGATCCCCGATCTGGATGATTTCCTGCCCGGCTCGCCCGAGCATGAGATCCTGAAGGAGCAGGACATCCGCTCGATGCTGCTGGTCCCCATGATCGAGGAAGGTGCGCTGTTCGGTTTCGTAGGCTTTGACAGTATGCGCGAACGCGGCGATTTCCTGCCTGCCGAAGTGTATCTGCTGCGCGCCTATGCCGATGTCATCCGGTCTGTCCTGCTGCGCCGGTCGGCAACCCTGGCCACCCGTCGCGCGCAGGAAGAACTGGCCCGCGAACGCGCCTTTCTGCACGGGATTGTCAGCACCTCGGCCGCGGGGCTGCTGGTTCTGGATGAAGATGGCACAATCATCTTTGCGAATGACGCGTCAGAGGCCGTGCTTGGCCTGCCTGTTGCCGACCTTGTCGGGCAGCCGCATGACAGCCCGAATTGGCGCATCAGCGATGTGGATGGCAAACCGATCCCGGCATCCGACATGCCCTTCAGCCATGTGCAGGATACCGGGCAGGATGTCGTGAATTTCCGAATCGCGCTCCATTGCGATGACGGGTTGCGCTACGCGTCGATCAATGCAGCCCCGATCAGCCGGGGTGGGCAGGGGCCGCGCCATGTGCTTTACGCCGTCTCGGACGTGACCGATGTGGTCGAGGCCGAGAGCGCGCGCGAGGTCGCCCTGAACGAAGCCCGCCGCGCCAATGAGGCCAAAAGCAGTTTTCTGGCCAATATGAGCCATGAGATCCGCACACCGCTGAACGGCATTCTGGGTATTGCGGATCTGCTGGGCGACAATGCCAGCGACCCCGTGCAGGCGCAGTTGATCGCCATTCTGCGGGATTCGGGTAATCTGCTGCTCAATATCATCAATGATCTGCTTGACATGACCAGGATCGAGGCTGACGCACTGGAACTGGAAGAGATTCCGTTTTTGCTGTCCGACCTCGCCCGCCGGGTCGAGGAGTTGCATACCTTGCGCGCCTCGGAAAAGCATCTGTCCTTTGCCGTGACGCTGGACGACCCGCTGGGCCTGCCGCGTCTTGGCGACCCGCATCGGATAACGCAGATCCTGCACAACCTGATTGGCAATGCGCTGAAATTCACCGAAAGCGGGTCCGTGGATGTGTGTCTGTGCGCGCCGGATGCGGGCACTGTCACGCTTGAGGTCTGTGACACCGGAATCGGCATGACAGAGGCGCAGAAAGCCGCTGTGTTGCAACCCTTCGTGCAGGCCGACAGCAGTATCTCGCGCCGGTTCGGCGGCTCTGGCCTTGGCATGTCGATCGTGCGTTCGCTGACCGATCTGTTCGGCGGTACGCTGCAGATTGAAAGCGCGCAGGGTGTGGGCAGCCGCGTGACGGTCACGCTACCGCTATGTTGTGTGCCCGTGACCGAGTTGCCCGAGCCATCGGCAACAGTTGTCACGACGCCCGAACATCTGACCGGCCTGCATGTGCTGGCCGTGGACGACAATCGCACCAATCAGATGGTGCTGAGCATGATGCTGGGCCAGCTATCGGCGCAGGTCACGCTGGCGGGGGACGGGCCGACCGCGCTGGACCTGTTTCGGGCGGAACGGTTCGACGTGCTGATCCTTGATATCGCCATGCCGGGGATGGATGGGCTGGCGCTCTTGAAAGCGATCCGCGCGCTGGAACATGTGCTTGACCGCCCGCGCACACCGGCCATCGCCTATACTGCCAATGCGATGACGCATCAGGTGGAGCTGTATCGCACGCAGGGCTTCGATGCCTGCCTGACCAAGCCGCTGAAGAAAGAGCAGTTGTCACAGGCGATCGTGCAGGTGCTGGGTCAGATCGCGGTCACTTGACCCGTGCTTATGGCTTTGCGGGCAGGGTCACGCGCGATGCGCTGCATGCGCGGGCCTGCAGCCTGTCATCACAGGGGCGGGGCGCAAGATCATTGCTCAGACACAGGCGGATTTCCTGCGCATGGCCATCGCGGCAGGTCACGACCGCCATATCCGCGCCGATCCCGGGATTGGCGGCGCGGAACTCTGCCAGCAACGCTTCGGGCGTCATTTGCCGGTCATCCCCCCGTGCGCGCAGGCTGTCGGGAAAGGAAAGCGTGTCAAATGCCGCGCGCGTCCGGGCGAAATAGCCAGCCGGGTCCCCGCCCCAGCAGGTCCCGTGCTTGCGCCACTGATGCCGCGCCAGCCCGTCCGACCCCATGATGTCGCGCATGCTGCCGATCAGCGCGGTATCGGGCGCGTCATGCGCCGTGTCGCAGAATTCCGGCCAGCCGCCATCCGCGTGCTGTGGCCAAAGCCCGTGGACCAGCCAGCCCGCCCCGGCGCCCGGCGTGCAGCGGGCATCCCCGCGCGCGGCCCCTGTCGCGGCGCACCAGCTTGGCGTCCAGCTCAGCGCCAGCACCAGATAATCGCCCTGGGGCGCATCATCGCCGCGCCCCTGCGGCAAGATGCCCGACCAGAATGCCAGCGCCAGCACCCCCGCCACGGCCATGCCAATCCACCGCTTGCGCATTTGCACTTTTCCTCGCGCCCGACTCCCGTTATACCCTGCGCTATCCCCGACATCGAGGACAAGGCAGGCCCGCCCTGCCGCCGGGTTCCCGGCACCCGACAGATATTGCGCGCCCGCCGCGCCACCATGACAGGAGAGTTCGTCATGTCAAAACCGTTGATGCCCAAGGCAACCGCCGTCTGGCTGGTGGACAACACCACGCTGAGTTTCAAGCAGATCGCCGATTTCTGTGGCCTGCACGAACTGGAAGTGCAGGGCATCGCCGATGGGGATGTGGCTGGTGGCGTCAAGGGGTTCGACCCGGTCACCAACAACCAGCTCGACCCCATCGAGATCGAGCGGGGCGAAAAGGACCCGGTCTACAAGCTGAGGCTGAAATACAACCCTGCCGCCGAGGGTGAGGAAAAGCGCCGTGGCCCGCGCTACACCCCGCTGTCCAAACGCCAGGACCGGCCCGCATCGATCCTGTGGCTGGTCAAGTTCCATCCTGAACTGGCCGATGCCCAGATCCGCCGTCTGGTCGGCACGACCAACTCGACGATTCAGGCCATCCGCGAGCGCACGCACTGGAACATCGCCAATCTGCAGCCCATCGACCCGGTGGCGCTGGGGCTGTGCAAGCAGTCCGAACTGGACAAGGAAGTGCAGAAAGCCGCCGCCAAGCGCGCCGCCGAGGGCGAAGTCATGAGCGATGATGAGCGCCGCAAGCTGGTCTCGACCGAGCAGTCGCTCGAAATGGATGCCGAGTCCAAGATGCCCGCCAATATCGCCGGGCTGGAGAATTTCACCCTCGCCGACATGACGCCCGCAGAGGCCGAGGAAGAGGAAAAGCCAAAGGCCGCCGATTACAGCGATGCCGACAGCTTCTTCAACCTGCCTGATGACGAAGAAGAGGATGAAGACGACGAAGACAGCCGCGACCCGCGCGACCGCTAGGTCCGAGGGGCGGCTTTTCATGGCCGCCAAACTCGGCTAGGTCGCAGGCACGCGGTCATTTTCGGGGAAGAGACATGAAATTCACGCTGTCCTGGCTGAAGGATCATCTGGACACCACGGCCAGTCTGGTCGAGATCACCGAGGCGCTGACCGATCTGGGGCTGGAGGTCGAGGAGATCATCGACCCCGCCGACACGCTGGGCGTGTTCCGCATCGCGCGCGTGATCGAGGCTGGCCCCCATCCCGATGCCGACCGCCTGCGCCTGTGCCGGGTCGAGACATGGCCCGACGGCCCGGATGGCAGCCCCGAGGAGGTGCAGGTCGTCTGCGGCGCGCCCAATGCGCGCACCGGCATGCGCGGGGTCTTTGCGCCTGTGGGCACGCATATCCCCGGCACGGGCGTTGATCTGAAACCCGGCGTGATCCGGGGTCAGGCCAGCAACGGGATGCTGTGTTCCGAGCGCGAGCTGATGCTGTCGGACGATCATGACGGGATCATCGATCTGCCCGAGGATGCGCCGCTTGGTCAGCGATATATCGATTATGCTGGGCTGAATGATCCGGTGATCGATATTGCCATTACCCCCAACCGCCCCGACGCGCTGGGTGTGCGCGGCATTGCCCGCGATCTGGCCGCGCGGGGCCTGGGTGTGCTGAAACCGCTGCCGGTCGATCCGGTCGCAGGCCAGTTCGACAGCCCCGTCAGCGTGACGATTGACCCCGCGCTGCGGGACAAGGGCTGTCCGCTCTTTGCCGGGCGGGTGATCCGGGGGGTGAAGAACGGCCCCTCGCCCGATTGGCTGCAAAAGCGGCTGCGCGCCATCGGGCTGCGGCCCATCTCGGCGCTGGTGGATATCACGAATTTCTTCACCTTCGATCTGAACCGCCCGCTGCATGTCTTTGATGCCGACAAGGTGCAGGGCGGTCTGCGTATCCACCCGGCGCAGGGGGGGGAGGAATTGCCCGCGCTGGATGAACGGACCTATACACTCGCCCCCGGACAGATGGTGATTTCCGATGACAAGGGGCCTGAAAGCCTTGCGGGCATCATGGGCGGCGCGTCCTCGGGCTGCAGCGATGAGACGGTGAATGTCTTTCTGGAATCGGCCTATTGGGACCCGATCACAATTGCGGCGACGGGCCGGGCATTGAAAATCAACTCGGATGCGCGCTACCGGTTTGAACGCGGGGTCGATCCGGCCTTTACGCTGGACGGGTTGGAACTGGCCACGCGCATGGTGCTGGACCTGTGCGGGGGCGAGGCGTCGCATGTGGTCAAGGATGGCAGCATCCCCGACACGACCCGCGCCTATACGTTCGACCCGTCCCGCGTGGGGGCATTGGTCGGCATGGTTGTGCCCGAGGATGCGCAGCGCGCAACCCTGCGCGCGCTGGGCTTCACGCTGGACGGTGATCAGGCGGTGCCGCCAAGCTGGCGCCCCGATATTCTGGGCGCCGCCGATCTGGTCGAGGAGATCGCGCGCGTGGCCTCGCTGAGCAAGTTGCAGGCGCAGCCTTTGCCGCGCCCGCAGGCAGGCGTGCCCGAGGCGATCCTGACGCCGCTTCAACAGCGCGAGCGCGCTGCGCGCCGGATGCTGGCGGGTCTGGGCTATAATGAATGCGTGACCTACAGCTTCATCGACCAGGGCGCGGCCGAGGCATTCGGCGGTGGCAGTGATGCGCTGCGGCTGGAAAACCCGATCTCGTCCGAGATGACGCATATGCGCCCGGACCTGCTGCCGGGGTTGTTGCTGGCGGCCCATCGCAATCAGGCGCGCGGCGCGGCGGATTGCATGCTGTTCGAGGTTGGCCCCGTCTTCAGTGGCGGCGAGCCGGGTGAGCAGCAGACACAGGCGACCGCGCTGCTGGTCGGCCATACCGGGCCGCGCGACCCGCATGGGGCGCGCCGTGCGGTCGATCTGTTCGACGCCAAGGCCGATGCCGAGGCGGTGCTGTCGGCCATCGGCGCGCCCGCCAAGCTGCAAATCCACCGTAATCTGCCGTGCTGGTTTCATCCGGGTCGCGCGGGCGTGTTGTCGCTGGGCCCCAAGCGTGCGCTGGCCGTCTATGGCGAGTTGCACCCCAGAATCCTGCGCGTGTTCGATCTGAAAGGCCCGGTCATGGCGCTGAGCGTCTATCTGGAGGATCTGCCCCAGCCCAAGGCGCGCAAGACCACGCGCCCGTCATTGGTGGCGAGCACATTGCAGCCGATATCGCGCGATTTCGCCTTTGTGCTGGGCGCGGATGTGGATGCGCTGGCGGTGGTGAATGCTGCGCAGGGCGCGGACAAGACGCTGATCGAGGGCGTGCAGGTGTTTGATGAATTCACCGGCCCGCGCGCCGAGGCGCAATTCGGCCCCGGTATGAAATCGCTGGCGATTTCGGTGCGCCTGCAGCCGCATGACAAGACCCTGACCGAAGACGAGATCGAGGATGTGTCGCGCCGGGTGGTCGAGAAGGTCGCAAAGGCCACGGGCGGGGCCTTGCGCGGACAAGACAGCGCCTGATCCCCGCTTTCCGCGCCCGGCGAACGGCGCGCCCACCCTCCCACCCCGCGCCGCCCACCGGGCGCGGAAAGCTGGGGGTGGATTTTGCGTGTTCCGTGTTATGTCTTGCGAGAGCGGGGGAGAACGAAAGGTATGGCGATGACTGACATGCGGGATGCCATTCTGGATGCGGCCCTCATCCATGTGCCCTTTGACGGCTGGAGCGATGAGGCCTTGCGCGCGGCGGCGCTGGATGTGGATATCGATATCGCGACGGCGCGCGCGCTGTTTCCGCGCGGGGGTGTCGATCTGGCGCTGGCGTTTCATCAACGAGGAGATGCGGCACTGGCTGCGCGGCTGGCTGCCGAGGATCTGAGCCATCTGCGGTTCCGCGACCGGATCGCGACAGCAGTGCGCTACCGGATCGAGGCGGCAGAGGATCGCGAACTGGTCCGGCGGGGCACCACGCTGTTTGCCCTGCCGCCCCATGCCGCAGAGGGAGCGCGCGCACTCTGGGGCACGGCGGATCTGATCTGGACGGCGCTGGGTGACACAGCCACGGACGGGAACTGGTACACCAAGCGCGCCACGCTGTCGGGCGTCTATTCGGCGACTGTTCTCTATTGGTTGGGCGATGACAGCCCTGATGCGATTGCGACATGGGCCTTTCTGGACCGGCGCATCGACGATGTGATGCAGGTCGAGCGGGTGAAGGGCGCGCTGCGCAAGAACCCTTTGGGTCGCGTGCTGATGGCCGGGCCCGATGCGCTGCTGTCATGCCTGCGCGCGCCTGTTCCGGGGGCACGGGACGATCTGCCGGGCTACGCGCCGCCCGCGCGCGAGGGTTGACGCCACGCGCTTTGCGCCGCAGGTTGCAGGCGGTGTGAACTGGAGGGAATGCGATGGCGGTCGGCAGGGAGTCCCTGACCTGGTTTGAGGGCGAATGGCATCGGGGCAATGTGCCGATCATCGGATCGGATGATCATGCGGCGTGGCTGGGGTCGCAGGTTTTTGACGGGGCCCGGCAGTTCGAGGGTGCGCGCCCGGATCTGGACCTGCATTCGGCGCGCATCATCCGTTCGGCCGAAGCGATGGGGATGGTGCCCCCGGTGGATGCCGAGACGGTGCAGGGATTGCTGGAAGAGGGCTGCGCAAAGTTCCCTGCGGATGCAGCGCTCTATCTGCGCCCGATGATGTGGGCGCGCGACTCCAGCCCCGGGATCATCGATATCGCCCCACACAGCACGGCGTTCGCGATCTGCATCGAGGCGTTGCCCATGCCCGCGCCGGAAGGGTTTTCGCTGACAGTCTCGCCCTATTGCCGCCCGCGCCCCGATATGGCGCTGACCGAGGCGAAGGCGGCCTCGCTTTATGCCAATAACGGGCGGATCATGGCGGATGCACGGGCGCGCGGGTTTTCCAATGCGCTGTCGCTGGATGTGGAGGGGCATGTGGCCGAGACGGCCTCGACCAATGTGTTCATGGTCCGCGACGGAGTGGTGTTCACGCCTGTGCCCAATGGTATGTTCCTGGCGGGGATCACACGCGCGCGTGTGATCGCGCTGCTGCGCGCCGATGGGGTCGAGGTCGTGGAGACTTCGCTGACGCTGGCGGATTTCGATGCGGCAGACGAGATTTTCGTGACTGGCAATATCGCCAAGGTGATGCCGGTTGCGCGTTATCAGGACCGGGTCTTTGCGGTGACACCATTCGCGGATCGGGCGCGTGCGCTTTACTGGGATTACGCGCTGTCGCGTGAGCGGCATCTGGTCTGAGGGTGGGCGCGGGCCGATCCGTCTGATTTGAGTATTTTTGGCAAGATGAAGCCGGGAGAGCGAGATGGACCTGCCCCATGTGATGCGCGCGGTCGAGATATCCGAGCCGGGCGGGCCGGAAGTGCTGCGCGTGACCGAGCGCCCGGTGCCGGTGCCCGGGCCGGGCAAGGTGGTGATCCGGCTGGCCTGGGCGGGTGTCAACCGCCCCGATGCGTTGCAGCGTTCAGGGGCCTATGACCCGCCCGAGGGCGCGAGCGATCTGCCGGGGCTGGAAGGGTCGGGCACGATTGCGGCTGTGGGGCCGGGGGTGACGCGCTGGGCGGTGGGCGACCGGGTCTGCGCGCTGTTTCCGGGCGGGGCCTATGCCGAGCATGCGCTTTGCGCTGCGGATCATGTGCTGCCGGTGCCCGAGGGGATGGGGCTGCGCGAGGCGGCCTGCCTGCCTGAGACGTTCTTCACGGTCTGGTCGAATGTATTCATGCGCGGCGGCCTGCAGGCGGGGGAGCGGTTTCTGGTGCATGGCGGATCTTCTGGTATCGGGACGACGGCAATCCAGCTGGCCCATGCCTTTGGCGCGCGGGTCTTTGCCACAGCGGGTTCGGCCGAGAAATGCGCGGCCTGCGCGCGGCTGGGCGCGGAGCGAGCGATCAATTATCGCGAGGAGGATTTCGTCAGGATCCTGCGCGCGGAAGGCGGGGCCGATCTGATCCTGGACATGGTGGGCGGCGAGTATCTGCCCCGCAACCTGAAGGTCCTGGCCGAGGATGGGCGACTGGTGCAGATCGCCTTTTTGCAGGGGCCGAAGGTCGCAGTGAATTTCGCGCCGCTGATGGTGCGGCGTCTGACGATCACGGGATCGACCCTGCGGCCGCAATCGGATGCCGCCAAGGCCGCCATCGCGCGGGATCTGGAGCGTGCGGTCTGGCCGCTTTTGTCAGCCGGGCGGTTGGCGCCGGTGATGGATAGCGAATTCCCGATAGAGGGGGCGGCGGAGGCGCATGCGCGGATGGAAAGCTCTGTCCATATTGGCAAGATCGTGTTGAAAATCGCGGCATGAGCCGGGCGCGCGCCTGATTTGATCAAATTTCCTCGGAATGCCGCAGAAACACTCTTGCCAAGCGGCGGGGTTTTCATGTGGAATATGTCGCATAACAGGGTGCCGGGGTGTCCCCCGCGCAACCGGGCAATCAACAGGGAGATGAGAGACATGCAGACCCGTTTTCTGGGCGCCATCGCCGTTCTGGGGCTGGGATCGGCCGGGATGGCCGCTGCCGACACTGTAAATGTGTTCAACTGGTCCGACTACATCACCGATGAGGTGCTGGAGCAATTCACGGAAGAGACCGGCATCACCGTCAATTACGATGTCTATGACAGCAATGACACGCTGGAAGCGCGTCTGCTGGCAGGATCCTCGGGTTTTGATGTGGTGGTGCCGGCCGCCACATTCCTGGAGCGTCAGATCGCGGCGGGCGTGTATCAGCCGCTGAATCGCGACCTGCTGCCCAATCTGGAGAATATGGACCCGGATCTGATGGCCGCCGCTGCCTCGCATGACCCTGACAATGAGCATGCGGTCATCTATATGTGGGGCACGACCGGCATCGGCTACAATATCGACATGGTGGCCGAGCGTCTGGGCGAGGATTTCGAGGTCGATACCTGGGACATGATCTTTGACCCGGAAATCGCGGGCCAACTGGCCGATTGCGGGATTTCGTGGCTGGACAGCCCGACCGACATGTTCCCCGCCGCCTTTGCCTGGATGGGCATGGACCCGCAATCGACCGACCCGGATGATTTCGAGGCTGCGGCTGCCATGATGATGGAGGTGCGCGATACCGTGCGTTATTTCCATTCGTCGCAATACATCTCGGATCTGGCCAATGGCGAAACCTGTGTCGCGGTCGGCTGGTCGGGTGATGTGCTGCAGGCCGCTGACCGCGCCGAAGAGGCCGGGCAGGGCGTGAATGTCTGGTATGCGATCCCGCGCGAAGGGGCGATGCAGTGGTTCGACATGCTGGGCATTCCGGCAGATGCGCCGAACCCCGAGAACGCGCATGCCTTCATCGATTTCATCATGCGCCCCGAAATCAGCGCGGCGATCACCAATTATGTGTGGTTCCCCAATGCCAATGCCGCGGCCTTTGATCTGGTGGAGGAAGAGATCCGCACTGACCCCGCCATCTACCCGACGGATGACGTGACCGAGACCCTGTTCACTGGCGTTACTTATGACAGCCGCACCGACCGCACGGTCACACGGCTCTGGACGCGGGTGCGCACAGGTCAGTAAGGGACACGCCCCTGCCCGCATCCGGGCAGGGATTTTCGCGCCGGGGGAATGTGATGGACGGACCTGCGATTGCCGCTGATACCAGACCATGGCGCGACCCGGACGCGCGCCCCTTCATCTCGGTGCGGGATGTGGTCAAGACATTCGGGGATTTCACTGCCGTCTCTGACGTCGATCTGGATATCTACAAGGGCGAGCTGTTCTGCCTGCTGGGCGAATCGGGCTGCGGCAAATCCACCCTGCTGCGGATGCTGGCCGGGTTCGAGGTGCCGACAAAGGGCCGGATAGAGATTGACGGCGAGGATATGGCGCAGGTGCCGCCCGACCGGCGCCCGACCAACATGATGTTCCAGTCCTATGCGTTGTTTCCGCATATGACGGTTGAAAAGAACGTGGCCTACGGTCTGCTGCGCGAGGGCGTGAAAAAACCCGAGGCCTATGCCCGCGCGCTGGACATGCTGCGGATGGTCAAGCTGGAAAAGCAGGCGCGGCGCAAGCCCGATCAGCTGTCGGGCGGGCAGCGCCAGCGGGTGGCGCTGGCCCGGTCGCTGGTCAAGCGGCCCAAGCTGTTGCTGCTGGATGAACCGCTGGGCGCGCTGGACAAGAAGCTGCGCGAGGAAACCCAGTTCGAACTGATCCGCATTCAGGAAACACTGGGTGTGACATTCATCGTGGTCACCCATGATCAGGATGAGGCCATGACCCTGGCCACGCGGATCGGTGTGATGAAGGACGGCATGATCGAACAGATCGGAGAGCCGCGCGAGATTTACGAGACGCCCAATTCGCGCTTTGTCGCGGATTTCATCGGCACGGTGAACCTGTTCGAGGGGCGGGTCGAGGCCGCGGCCCCCGACATGATGCGCATCGATACACCCGATCTGGGGCCGGTGCTGGTATCGCCGCAGACGGGGCTGTCGCGCGGCCAGCAGGTCTGGGCGGCGCTGCGGCCCGAACGGTTCTGGCTGACGCGCGAAAAGCCCGAGAATGCCCCCAATGCATGGCACGGCCATGTCGAGGAAATGGGCTATATCGGCCATATGTCGCATTACCGTATCCGGCTGGAAAGCGGCGTTCTGGTGCGCGCCAGCCAGTCCAACCGCCTGCGCGACGAGGATCCGATTTCCTGGGATGAGAAAGCCTGGGTGTCGGTCAATCCGGCGGCGTTCCGGGTGCTGACCCGATGAATGCGCTGACCCGCTCGGCCCCGTGGCGCGGCACGGCATGGGCCTTTGGCAAGCTGGGGTTTTCGGGCCGGTCGCTGGTCATCGCGATCCCGATGCTGTGGCTGGGGGTGTTCTTTCTTGCGCCGTTTTTCGTGCTGGGCCGCATTTCGCTGGCCGAGGCGATCATCGCGCGCCCGCCCTTCACGCCGCTGTTTGACCGCGCGCCTGACGGGTCGCTGGAGATTATTGCCAGCCTGGAGAATTATCGTTTCCTGCTGGAGGACGCGCTCTATCG
>PWWF01000364.1 GCA_003561595.1 Paracoccaceae bacterium
AGGCGCAGGCGGTCATGGTCCCAGTCCCACCAGGCAAGCTCTGTCAGCCGTCGCGCGACCTGCTTGGGAAAGCGGCGGCGCAGCTTTTCAGCGGGAACCCCCACCACAACCGTATAGGGCGCGACATCGCGCGTGACCACGGCACCGGCGCCGACAACCGCGCCATGCCCGATGGTAATCTCGGGGCGGATGATCGCGCCATGGCCGATCCAGACATCATGGCCGATGGTGACCCGCCGCGCCGCGTGGGACTCGAAAAAGCGGCCGTCGGGTTCTTCTTCCGGCCAATACATGTCCGAGCGATAGAGGAAATGATGCAGGCTGGCGCGGTCCGTCGGGTGATCGGTCGGCCCGATACGCACATTGGCCGCGATATTGACGAATTTGCCAATGCGCGCATTGGCAATGTCGCAACCCCGCGCGCAATAGCTGTAATCGCCCATCGTGCTGTTAAGGATCACGCTGCGCGCGCCAATCTCGGTATAAGCCCCGAAATCGCTGTCGCGTATGGTGCAGTCGGGGTGCACGAGCGCCCCCTCGGGGGAAAGCTGTCGGGTCATCAGAAGGCGCGCTCCTCTCCACTCCAGCGCAGAAAGCACCCGGTCCGCGCCATATCCAGGCTCTCGGCCAAAGACAGAATGCCCTGCGCCACGTCTTCGGGCGTCACTTCGGCCTCCGGGCCGCCCATATCAGTGCGGACCCAGCCCGGGTCCACCAGCACCACCGCAATCTCGCGCGGACGCAGATCAGTTGCCAGCCCCTGCATCACCTTGTTCACCGCCGCTTTCGACGCGCGATAGGCGATGCGGTCGGACTTGGCGTATCCCATCCATGCCATCTGGCTCGACAGCGTCAGAATGCGCCCCCCGGCCTGCATCCGCGGCACCACAGCCTGCGCCACGGCCAGCGGCGCAAGCGTGTTGATCATCAGTGTCTCGGCGAAGCCGGGGAAATCCATCTCCAGGGTGGATTGCCGCGCGGGCCCGATCACACCGGCATTGTTGATCAATACATCAACCTTGCGTGGCTCTGCCTCAAATGCGCCAACAGATGACAGATCACGCATGTCGAGCAGCACTTCATGCACGCCCTCAGGGGCCTGCCCCGCCTTGCGCACTGTTCCGGTCACATCCCACCCGCGTGCCAGCGCACCTTCGGCCAGCGCGCGCCCTATCCCGCGCCCCACACCCGTTATCAATAAATGCATTTGCCCTCTTCATCTTGCCAAAAATACTCCCGCCGGAGGCACCGGCGGGAGCGTGCATGCACAAACGCAGGATCAGTGCCCGCGCTCGCCGATGAACCGCTTGCGGATCAGCCCCGAACCCCAGTCGATGACCGCGATCACCACCAGCACATTCAGTACCACAAAGGCCACTTGGTCGAACAGCCCCGCGCGGAACCGCTCGATGATGATCATGCCGATCCCGCCAGCGCCGACCAGCCCCAGGATCGTGGCTGACCGGGTCGAGGACTCGAAGGAATAGAGCGAGAGCGAGATGAACACGGGCAGGATCTGCGGCAGATAGCCATAGCGGATGATGCGGCTGGTATCGGCTCCGGTGGCGCGCACGCCTTCGACCTGCTTGCGGTCGATATTCTCGATCGCCTCGGAATAGAGCTTCGCGAGGTTGCCCATATCCGAAATCCAGATCGCCAGCACCCCCGCCAGCGGCCCCAGCCCCACAGCGCGCACAAAGACCAGACCCCAGACCACCGAGTCGATGCCGCGAAACACATCCAGCAGGCGGCGGAACGCATGGCGGATCACCCCCACCGGCATGGTGTTGCGCGCAGCAAAAAACGCCAGGAACAGCGCACAGATCGTGCCCAGGAGCGTGCCGAGAAAGGCCATGGCGATGGTCTGGGCGATACCGCGATAGATATTGGCATACTGCCAGTCGGCCATATCCTGCCAGACCACCATCCGGCTGACCAGTTGCCATGCCCGGTCCGAGGCACTGAGCAATTTGCCTATCTCGAACAGGTGCAGTGACCAGGCCAGATAGACGATGATGAACACCCAGCTTCCGATCTTCAGCGCCCGCACAAGCGGGTTGCCAAAGGCCTGCGGGTAGCGCTTGCGGGCCGCGTTGACATCGGCCTCGTTGACGGCCGCAAAGGTCAATGTACTCATTTCAGGGACTCCTTGCCGATCAGCGCGTGGCGCAGGCGTTCGGACAGCAGGTCGATCAGGGTCACGGTCAGAACAATCAGGATCAGCACGGCCGTCACCCGGTCATCGGAATAGAAGCTGATGACATGGCTCAGTTCCGCCCCGATCCCGCCTGCGCCGACAAAGCCCACCACGGCAGAGGCACGCACATTGATCTCGAACCGCCACAGCGCGTAAGAGGTGTAATTCGGCAGAACCTGCGGCAGGATGCCGTAGCGCATCTGCTCGAACCAGTCACCGCCCACGGCCTTGACCCCGTCCACTGGCCGCATCGAGGCATTCTCGACCACTTCGGAAAACAGCTTGCCCAGCGCGCCGGTCGCATGGATCACGATGGCGATGACACCCGCCAGGGGGCCGATCCCCACGGCAAAGACCAGCACCAGAGCGAACAGGATTTCCGGCACGCCGCGACAGAATTCAAGAAAGCGGCGCGCGGCGACACCGACCCAATGCGCAGGCGTGGTATTACGCGCTGCCAGGAACGACAGGATCACGGCCAGTCCTGTGCCGATCAGCGTGGCGGTCAGCGCCATCAGGATCGTTTCCCAGATCAGGGTGATGTATTTCCAGAAATCATTGTACCAGAACCCCAGCGAGCCGGGCGGGTAGCGGCCCAGTTCATTGCGGCTCTCGAACATCACATCCCATTGCAGTGACGGCATGACCGCGCCGAAATATTCCATGATGCGCGGCAGGCCCGCGGCCAGCCGGTCCGGGGTGAAGCGCGAAATCCAGGCGGACCACAGCAGAAAGGCGATGAACAGGACGCCGAGCGTCACATTCACGACCATTCGGTCGCGGATCATCTGGCGGCGATGGCCTTCGAACAGGGTGACCGGATCGCGGTCTGCCCCGTTCGTTGGTGTGTTGGTGGTGGTGCTGGCCATGTCAGTTCACCACGCGCACTTCGGGTTGCGGCTGGGGTGTTGTGCCCGGGCGCAGCGTGGTCGAGGTCATGGATTCCGAGAACGCCTCTTCCGCCTCGGCGCCATAGATCTCGCGCGCGGCCTTGTCGGTCAGTTCCTTCGCGGTGCCGTCAAAGACGATTACGCCATCCTGCATCCCGATGATGCGGTCGCAATAGTGCCGCGCCGTGTCCAGCGTGTGCAGGTTGCAGATCACGGTCAGCCCGTCCTGCTGGTTGATCCGGCGCAGCGCATCCATCACGACCTTGGCGTTCAGCGGGTCAAGGCTGGCGATGGGCTCATCCGCCAGCATGATGCGCGGCTCTTGCACCAGAGCGCGCGCAATCGCCACGCGCTGCATCTGCCCGCCCGACAGCGTGTCGGTCTGTTGCAGCGCGGTATGCGCCATGCCCAGCCGGTCCAGCGCGCGGATGGCAAAGGCGCGTTCCTTTTCCGTGAACACCCCGGCCATGGAGGAGAAGAAGTTGTGATGGAACAGGCGGCCCGACATCACATTGGTGATCACGTTCAGCCGCCCCACCAGATTGAATTGCTGGAACACCATCGCGCATTCATTGCGCCACTGGCGCAGCTCGCGCCCCTTGAGCGCGGTGATGTCGCGGCCCTGAAACAGCATTTGCCCGCCCGTGGGTTCATTCAGGCGGTTGATCATGCGCAAGAGCGTCGATTTGCCTGCGCCAGAGCGCCCGATGATGCCCACCATCTGCCCATCGGGGATGGTAAAGGTGGCAGGCTTGACGGCG
>PWWF01000360.1 GCA_003561595.1 Paracoccaceae bacterium
CCGAGGCGATCATCGCGCGCCCGCCCTTCACGCCGCTGTTTGACCGCGCGCCTGACGGGTCGCTGGAGATTATTGCCAGCCTGGAGAATTATCGTTTCCTGCTGGAGGACGCGCTCTATCGTAACGCCTATCTCTCCTCGATCCGGGTGGCGCTGGTCTCGACCATCTTCGCGCTGCTGATCGGTTATCCGATTGCCTATTACATCGCCCGCGCGCCCGAGCCCAAACGCTCGATCCTGCTGCTGATGGTGATCCTGCCCTTCTGGACCAGTTTTCTGCTGCGGGTCTATGCATGGATGGGGTTCCTGCGATCGAACGGGGTGATCAACAACACGCTGTTGAGCATGGGTGTGATCGACAGCCCGATCCAGATGATGCAGACCGATTTCGCCGTCTATATCGGGATCGTCTATACCTATCTGCCCTTTATGATCCTGCCGCTTTACGCCAATCTGACCAAGCTGGATGGCGCGCTTCTGGAGGCATCGAGCGATCTGGGCGCGTCACCCATGGTGACCTTCTTCACGATCACGCTGCCCCTGTCGCTGCCCGGCATCGTGGCGGGGTCCATGCTGGTCTTCATCCCGGCGATTGGCGAATATGTCATCCCGGCACTGCTGGGTGGCCCCGATACGCTGATGATCGGGCGCGTCTTGTGGGATGAGTTCTTCTCAAGCCGCGACTGGCCCGTAGCCTCTGCCGTGGCGATCGTGATGTTGGTGCTGGTGGTCGCCCCGATCATGTGGCTGCAATCGGTCCAGAACCGGCGGGGGATGGACTGATGCGCGGCTGGTTCCTGCCCTTGGCCGTCGCCTTCGGCTTTATCTTCCTTTATGCGCCAATCATCTCGCTGGTGGTGTTTTCCTTCAATGAAAGCCGCCTTGTCACGGTCTGGGGCGGGTTTTCGACCCGCTGGTATGGCGAGTTGCTGCGCGACCGGCAGATCCTTGGTTCGGCCTGGATCAGCCTGCAGGTGGCGTTCTGGTCGGCCAATCTGGCCGTGATCGTGGGCACGCTGGGGGCGTTCGTGCTGACCCGCTTTAGCCGGTTCACGGGCCGGTTGCTGCTGACCGGCATGATTACGGCGCCGCTGGTGATGCCAGAAGTGATTACCGGCCTGTCGCTGCTGCTTCTGTTCGTGTCGATGGAGCTGACGCTGGGCTGGCCCGCCGGGCGGGGACTGTCCACAATCGTGATCGCGCATACGACCTTCTGCGCGGCCTTTGTCGCGGTCATCGCGCAGACACGCTTGCGCCAGATGGATGAATCGCTCGAAGAGGCCGCGCGCGATCTGGGCGCAGGCCCGGTGCGGGTGTTCTTTGACATCACGCTGCCGGTCATAACCCCGGCGCTGGTGGCGGGTTGGCTGCTGGCCTTTACCTTGTCGCTGGATGATCTGGTGATCGCGAGTTTCGTGTCCGGCCCGGGCGCCTCGACCCTGCCGATGGTCATATTTTCCAAGGTGCGGCTGGGCGTCAGCCCCGATGTGAACGCGCTGGCCACCATTATCATCGGGTTTGTGCTGGTTGCGGTCATCATCGCCGGTTGGCTGCTGCGCCGGACGGCACGGCGTATGTGAGGTGCATCAAGAGTTTCTGATCATATCTATCAGAAATTCCCACTTTTACTGATCGCGCTACGCTGTTAGAACCATTCCAGATCATTTCTCATGGAGGGAATCATGGACGGTTCTGACAAGGCAGGCAAATGCCCGGTCATGCATGGCGGGCAAACCACTCAGGCGATTGATGTTGCGGACTGGTGGCCGAAATCACTTAATCTGGACATCTTGCACCAGCATGATCGCAAGTCCAATCCGCTCGGCGATTTCAATTACCGCGAAGAGGTCAAGAAACTTGATGTCGAGGCGCTGAAGCGCGACCTGCATGAGTTGCTGACCGACAGCCAGGATTGGTGGCCGGCCGACTGGGGGCATTATGGCGGGCTGATGATCCGCATGTCCTGGCATGCCGCCGGCACTTACCGGGTCCAGGATGGCCGCGGCGGGGCGGGCACCGGCAATCACCGCTTCGCGCCGCTGAACTCCTGGCCGGACAATACCAATCTCGACAAGGCGCGTCGCCTGCTATGGCCGATCAAGAAAAAATACGGCAACAAGCTGAGCTGGGCCGACCTGATGGTACTGGCCGGGACAATTGCCTATGAAAACATGGGGCTTCGGACCTTTGGCTTTGCTTTTGGCCGCGAGGATATCTACGCCCCCGAGAAAGATATCTACTGGGGGTCCGAGCGCGAGTGGCTCGCACCCTCGGATGAGCGCTACGAGAATGTCGGCGACGCGGGCACGATGGAAAACCCGCTGGCGGCGGTGCAGATGGGGTTGATCTATGTGAACCCCGAAGGCGTGAATGGCCAGCCCGACCCGCAGCGCACGGCCGATCATGTGCGCGAGACTTTCGCCCGCATGGCTATGAATGACGAGGAAACCGTCGCCCTGACGGCTGGCGGGCACACGGTCGGCAAGTGTCACGGCAATGGCGATGCTGCAAACCTTGGCCCTGCACCCGAAGGCGCGCCGCTGGAAGAAGCCGGCATGGGCTGGATGAACCACAAGACCCGCGGCATCGGGCGTGATCAGGTGACCTCGGGGATTGAGGGCGCATGGACGACGAACCCGACGAAATGGGACATGGGCTATTTCAAACTGCTCTTCGGGTATGAATGGGAGTTGAAGAAATCCCCGGCCGGCGCCTGGCAGTGGGAACCGATCGACATCAAGGAAGAAGACAAGCCCGTTGATGTCGAGGACCCGTCGATCCGCTACAACCCGATCATGACCGATGCAGACATGGCGATGAAGGTGGACCCCGCCTATCGCGCCATCTGCGAGAAGTTCATGGCCGACCCCGCCGCGTTCGACGACGCCTTCGCGCGCGCATGGTTCAAGCTGACCCATCGCGACATGGGCCCGCAGGAACGCTATATCGGCCCCGATGCCCCGAAAGAGGTGCTGATCTGGCAAGACCCGGTGCCCGCAGGCAAGGCCGATTACGACGTGGCCGCTGTAAAGGCCAGGATCGCGCAGACCGGCCTGTCGGTGTCGGATATGGTCGCGACCGCATGGGACAGCGCGCGCACCTTCCGCAAGTCGGACTATCGCGGCGGTGCCAATGGCGCGCGCATCCGGCTGGCCCCGCAAAAGGACTGGGAAGGCAATGAGCCCGAGCGTCTGGCCCGCGTGCTGGCCAAGCTGGAGCCGATTGCCGCGGAAACCGGTGTTTCGGTCGCCGATGTGATCGTGCTGGCAGGTAATCTGGGTGTGGAACAGGCCGCCAAGGCCGCAGGCCACGACATCGAGGTGCCCTTTGCCCCCGGTCGCGGCGATGCCACCGACGAGATGACCGATGCCGACAGCTTCAAATGGCTGGAGCCGCTGGCCGACGGTTTCCGCAACTGGATGAAAAAGGACTACGTCGTCTCGGCCGAAGAGATGTTGCTCGACCGTGCCAGCCTGATGGGGCTGACAGGGCCGGAAATGACGGTCTTGCTGGGCGGCATGCGCGCCATGGGCACCAATCATGGTGGCTCCGCGCATGGTGTCTTCACCGACCGCCCCGGCGCTCTGAGCAATGACTTTTTCGTCAACCTGACCGATATGGGCAACAAATGGGTCCCCAAGGCGAACGATCTCTATGAACTGCAGGATCGGAAATCCGGTGCGACCAAGTGGACCGCAACACGGGCCGATCTGGTTTTCGGATCGAACTCGATCCTGCGCGCCTATGCCGAGGTCTATGCCCAAGACGACGCAGAGGCGAAATTCGTCGAGGATTTCGTTGCTGCATGGACCAAGGTCATGAACGCGGACCGTTACGATCTGGCCTGAG
>PWWF01000296.1 GCA_003561595.1 Paracoccaceae bacterium
GAACGCAAACCCCGCCGTCGCCCCCGCGTGTCCGACACCACGCCACGCGAGCGCCGCGAGCTTGATCCCGGCACCTGCTGCCCGGATTGCGGTGGCGACCTGCGTCTTGTGGGCGAGGATGTCAGCGAAATGCTCGACCTGGTCGCGGCACAACTCAAGGTCCTGCAGATTGCACGGCTGAAGAAGTCCTGCCGCCGTTGTGAGAAGATGGTGCAGGAACCTGCGCCCAGCAGGCCAATCCCCGGCAGCATGGCGAGTGCAGCGCTGTTGGCCTACATTCTGGTCTCGAAATACGATGACCATCTTCCTCTGTATCGTCTGGCTGAAATCTTCGCGCGCATGGGCGCGGATATTCCCGACAGCACGCTGGTGGACTGGTGTGGGCGCGCGATGAAGGTGCTGGCTCCGCTGATCGAGAGGATCGAGGCCGATGTCATGGCCAGTGATCTGCTTCATGCCGACGACACTCCGATCCGCGTGCTGGACAAGACCTTGCGCGACAGGGGCCTTGGCAAGGGCGTTAAAAAGGGCCGGATCTGGGCCTATGTTCGCGACCAGCGGCCTTGGGCGGGTGCCTCGCCCCCTGGCGCGGTCTACACCTTCGCCCCTGACTGGAAAGAGGAACACGTCCATCGCCATCTGGCCAACACGCGCGGCATCCTGCAAGCGGATGCTTACAAGGGGTATGCCAAGCTCTATGATCCGGACCCTGATGGAGCACCCCGGCTGCGTGAGGCGGCGTGTTGGGCACATCTGCGCCGTGATTTCCACGACGAGTGGAGCAAAACCAAATCCGCCATCGCCCGCGAGGCGCTGGACCGTATCGGCGCGCTTTATGACATCGAGCGCGAAATCACCGGTCACCCCGCCGATATCCGACTTGCTGCCCGCCAGAAACACAGCGCCTTGAGGGTCGACGCCTTCTTTGCCTGGGCTGAAAGCCAGCTGGCGCTGATCCCCGGCAAGGGCGATCTGGCCAAGGCCTTTCGCTACGGCCTCAGCCGACGCGCCGCATTCAGTCTGTTTCTCGAAGACGGACGGGTGGCGATCGACAATAATCCGGCCGAGCGCGCGCTCAGACCCATTGGAATCGGAAGAAAGAACTGGTTATTCGCGGGGGCTGACACCGGCGCAGAGCCCCTCGCGCGCGCCATGACCATCGTTGAGACCGCCAAGATGAACGGCCTCGACCCGCAGGCCTATCTGGCTGACATTCTGGCCCGCATCCAAGATCACAAGATCAATCGCCTCGACGAACTGCTCCCGTGGAATTGGTCGCCGCTCGCCGTCCCAAACGCAGAGGCCGCTTGATGGCTGCCATCACCCACATCTACGCCCTCGAATACGCCGCCAAAATGATGGACGAAGACCTGGAGCTTCTCGAGGCCATCACCTGGAACGATGACAACCTGACCTACGGATCAATCGTCACCGTCCATACCGGCCCGGACGAAGCCATTACCGCACTGACCGACGACGGCATCGAAGAACTGACCGACATGCTCAGGGATGCCCGTATTACAACCGAAAGCTGGCACGAATTCCTTGACGACTTCGTCCACGACGCAGAACTCGTCGCCCGCATCAAGGCCCAATCACCGCGGTAACAACCGACCGGTTACGTTTCGTGGTGCTACCCCGCCGCCGGGTCGTCGAGCGCACCTTCGCATGGCTTGGCCGCTGCCGCCGTCTGGCAAAGGATTGGGAAAAAACCATAGAGAGCGTCGACGCATGGGTGCACATCGCCAATATCAGGCGCATCTGCCGCCTCATCGCAAGAACCTGAGATGAATCACCCCATTCCGAATCGGGTTCTAAGGGATCACTCTTCATCAAGGTCAAGCACGCAGGGTGGGATGAGGATTTCTCACACAGCATTCTCAATGGCTTGAAAGCGCCGGCTCCAGTGAGCTGAGCCATACGCGATTGCCCAGCCAACATAGGCGCTCTCGCAGTCAAACAAATGATGTTGTTTTTTGACAGGCCACCATACACGCCGGGCAAATCATCGCAATGACCCTTCAAAGATGCCTGTGCAGCCTAAACAACGCGACCTCGCGCATTGTTCAAACTACTGCAATGGCCAGAAGATCGGAATGAATATGGCGGCCACAGTGGCCAAAAGAAGGTTCATCGGCAGACCGATGCGCAGGAAATCCGTAAAGCGGTAGCCGCCGGGGCCATAGACCAGCGTGTTGGTCTGATATCCGATGGGCGTCGCAAACGCGGCCGAGGCCCCCATCATCACCGCAACCACCAGCCCGCGCGGGTCGATCCCCAAGGCGCTGCCCAGCGCGATCACCAGTGGTGTCAGGATCACGGCCACAGCGTTATTGGTCACCAGTTCGGTCAGAAAACTGGTCAGCACATAGACCGCCAGCACCAGCAGCACGGGCGAGAGTGTGGCCAGTCCCGGCGCGATGGCATCGACGATCAACCGCACGGACCCGGCATTGTCCAGCCCCGCGCCCACGGCCAGCATCCCGAAGATCAGCGCCAGCAGCCGGCCATCGATGAAGCTCAGCGCCTCATCCGCGTCGATACAGCGCGTCAGCAGCACCACAGCCACGCCGATAAAGCTCATCAGTGCAATCGGCGCCAGATCAAGCGCTGAAAACACCACGATAGCCCCCAGCACCGCCACCACGATAGGGGCATGTTTGCGGCGATAGGCCCGTTCGGTAGGCTGGGCGATATCGGCCAGATTCATGTCCTGCGCCAAACGCTGGATATCTTCGGGCGCCCCTTCCAGCAGCAGGGTGTCGCCCACGCGCACCACCAGATTCTCGATCTTGGTGCCGATATTCTGGTTCCGGCGATGCACCGCCAGCGGATAGACCCCGTAGCGCCGCCGCAGTCGCATCCCGCCCAGACGCCGCCCGACCATCTTGCAATCGGGCGAGATCAGCACCTCGACCGTCGTCGTCTCGACCGAGGACAGGCGATCGATATCCTGTTCGGGGCCGATTGCCTCTGGGTCGGGCACATCGGTATGCGCGACCTGTTCGACATCGGGGTTCTTCTTCAGACCCAGAACCTCGGACATCTGGGTGCGCAGCACGATCCGGTCACCCGCGCGTAGCGTGATCGCCGTCATGTCCCCCCAGCGCAGCGACGCATCGCCGCGCAGCACGTCGATCACCCGCGCGCCTTCGCGCTTGAAAATCTCGACCTCGGCCAGTTTGCGCCCGATCAGGCGCGAGCGTTCCGGGATTGCCACCTCGGTAAAATACTTGCTGCGCGAGCGGTCCGAGAGCACATCGCTCATCGAGGCGCGGTCCGGCAGCAGCCGATGCCCCACAAGCCCAAGATACAGCACGCCCGCCACAGCCATCAGCGCCCCGAGTTTCGTGATCTCGAACACAGTGAACGGCGCCATGCCGTTTGCCCGCGCGACCCCGTCAACCAACAGGTTGGTCGAGGTGCCGATCAGCGTCAGCGTACCGCCCATGATCGCCAGATAACTCAGCGGGATCAGAACCTTGGACGCAGATGTTCCCATCTGCTTGGCAAGCTGCACGAAAATGGGGATCATCACGACCACAATCGGCGTATTGTTGACAAAGGCCGACAGGCCCAGCACCGCACTGGTCAGCAAAGCAAGCGTCAGGATCGGGTGTTTCTCGACATTGCGGCCCGCAAGCTGTGAAATCCAGTCCAGCGCGCCAGTGCGCACCAGCGCGCCCACGATCACAAAGAGGGCCGCAATCGTCCAGGGCGCATGGTTGGAAAATGCCGCAAAGGCCGCATCCTGCGGCAGAATGCCCAGCACCAGCATCAGGACCGCGCCGCCGATGGCCGTCACCTCGACCGGGTACAGCTCTCGCATGAAGGAGAGGAACATCGC
>PWWF01000030.1 GCA_003561595.1 Paracoccaceae bacterium
ACGGCGCGGATGCCGACGCAGGGGTCATGGCGGCCCTTGGTCACGACCGTGTTGGGGCTGCCATCGCGCAGGATCGATTCGCGCGGCGTGGTGATGGATGAGGTCGGCTTGACCGCAAACCGCACCACAAGGTCCTGCCCGGTCGAGATGCCGCCAAGGATGCCGCCTGCCTTGTTCGTGCGGTAGATGGGGCCATCCGCGCCCATGTCGATCTCATCGGCATTCTCGGTCCCGGTCAGGTGGGCGGCCTCCATCCCGGCGCCGATTTCCACGCCTTTGACAGCGTTGATGGACATCATCGCGGCGGCGAGATCGGTGTCGAGCTTCGCATAGATCGGCGCGCCCAGCCCGGCCGGCGCCCCGCTTGCCGTTACCTCGATCAGCGCACCCACGGAATTGCCGTCCTTGCGTATCCGGTCCAGCGCGCGCGCCCAATCCTCGGCTGCCTGCGCATCGGGCACCCAGAACGGGTTCTGATCGATCTGGGTCGCGTCAAAGCGCGCGCGGTCAATCCGGTGCGGCCCCATCGCGACCATGTAGCCCGTGATCCGCAGATCGGGCAGCAGCGTGGCCAGCACCGCACGCGCGACCCCGCCCGCCGCGACCCGCGCCGCCGTTTCGCGCGCCGAGGACCGCCCGCCGCCGCGCGGGTCGCGCAGCCCGTATTTCTGGTGATAGGTGATATCGGCATGGCCGGGGCGGAATGTATCGGCGATATTGCCGTAATCCTTGGAGCGCTGATCGACATTGCGGATCATCAACTGGATCGGCGTGCCGGTCGTGCGCCCCTCATACACGCCTGACAGGATCTCGACCGCGTCGGGTTCGCGCCGCTGGGTGGTGTGGCGGCTCTGCCCCGGTTTGCGCCGGTCCAGCCAGTGCTGCAGCATCCCGCCCTCCAGCGCGACACCGGGGGGGCAGCCATCGACGGTGGCCCCCAGTGCAGGCCCGTGGCTTTCACCCCATGTCGTGACCCGGAACAGATGTCCGAATGTGTTGTAGCTCATACCCGCGTGTCATCCCTGTCTGGCACGCAACGGGACTACCTTGCTTTGCGAATGATTGGAATAGGTGTCCCAGGTCGGCGCGTAGTCATCGGATTGATTGCCCCAGACGGTCCAACCGGCACGCGGGCCGCGCGCGAAAAGTTCCAGCTTGCGACCAAAGCTGCAGCGTTCGATCAGGTCGTATTGTTCGTCCGGTTTCCGGCTGTGTTCGCGTTTCTTGGTGACGAGGATATTCTCTTGACTGCGCCCCGGCGCAAGCGTGCGGGCGTTCTTGCCGCGCACACCGAACAGCAGGATTTCGGTCACATTGCGGAAATAGAACCCCACGCCTCGCCGGTCGGGACCGCCATCCTTGCGCACCTTGTACCAGACGAGGTTTGATTTGTAGGAAAAGCCCCAATGTTCCATGACTTTCAGCCCCTCGGGCAGCAGGGCATTAGGCACCCAGAGATACAGATGCGCGGGTTGATCGGCCAATGCCTCCACTGGCATGTCGCAGATCTCGTCCAGCGTCAGCGTGGGATAGCGTGACAGGCGTTTGTGCTCGGGTGCCATCTTGCCCGTGCGGTTCTGGAACTGCCAGGGCGGGTCAGCGAGGATGGTCTGGAATTTCTGACCGCCAAGTGCCTCCATCAGGTCGTCGCCTGCCGTCTTCATATGTCATCCTCCTGATACAGGCGCCCCGAGATACCAAAGACCAGCAGCGGGCACCCGGCGGCCCCGCCGCCTTCGATCTTGGGTAGCAATTTGCTCATATGAGTAGTTGAGGCCCCATAGGAAGAGCCTCGGCCAATATCATTAAAGATGTGTTGCAATTCGTCGCAACGGGTGATGATGACGCCGACACTGATTGCGCGCAAATCGAACAGCAGACGAAAATTGTTCAGGTCGCGATCAAAGAACGGGTCCTTGTTGTTCCATTCGATTTCCAGCGCGATCTTGTTGCGAAAGCAGTCGATCTGATGCGTCGGGCTATCAAGCCGCGTGTCATCAAGCAGGACGCCGGTTTCAAATTTCTTCTCGACCCAGCCGCGTGCATACAGGTGCTGATCGATAAACTCTGAAACCTGGCTTTTGCGGCCCCCGGCGGTTGTGATCCAGCTTTTCTTGAGCCGAAATGATGTCAGAACCGAAACGATATCGTCCCATTCGGAGGCAAAATCAGTTGTCAGGATAGCGCTCGCGTGTCTCCACTCGTGCACTTCGTAATGGTCACGGATGAATTGAGGCAATCGTGCCTGCAACATATTGGGGTTCCTTTTGGATGTTCAACCGTATGTCGATGTAACCTGGAAAGCAACGGGGTTGTCGCGCGCCTGCAGGCAGGTTATCTGTCCGCCTACCTCGGGGTGCCCCAAGCGGGCTGAGATGCGGCAATGCTGCGAACCCGTTGAACCTGAACCGGTTAAGACCGGCGGAGGGAAGGGTGCGGGCAGTCAGGCCCGTTTCAGTCTCCGCCTGTCGTGGAAATGGAGATTGGACCATGAGAACAGTATTTTTCGCGACAGTCATGCTGGCAGGGGCGGCGCAGGCCGATACCCCCGTGCTGACTGTGCTGGCGCCCGATTATTTCGGGTCAAGCTGGGGTCCTGGCCCGGCCATCAAGGACGGGTTCGAGGCCCGTTGCGAGTGCGTTCTGGAATACCGCACTGGCGATGTGCTGCCCCGGCTGATGCTGGAGGGCGAGCGTGTGGGCGCGGATGTGGTGATCGGGCTGAACACCGACAACACGCTGCGAGCGCGCGAAACGGGTCTGTTCGCGCCGCATGAACAGGATCTGGATGCGTTGACCGTGCCAGTGGACTGGCCCGATGACATCTTCATCCCGTTCAACTGGGGGTATGCGGCCTGGGTCTATGACAATACGCGCGTTGAAAACCCGCCCAGCAGCTTTGCCGAATTGCTGGACCGCGAGGATCTGTCGCTGATCTGGCAAGACCCGCGGTCGTCGGGGTCCGGCCTTGCGCTGCTTTTGTGGGTCGATCAGCTTTATGGCGAGGATGCCGCCGATGTCTGGCGCGCGTTGCAGGAGAACACTGTGACCGTGACGGCAAGCTGGTCGGAATCCTACGGCCTGTTTTCGGATGGTGAGGCCGATATGGTGCTGAGCTACACCACATCGCCCGCCTATCACATCGTGGCCGAGGAAGATGAGACCAAGTCGGCGGCGATTTTCGAGGAAGGGCATTACTTCATGGCCGAGGTCGCGGGCGTGCTGGAAGGTGCGGAACAGCCCGACCTCGCGCGGGATTTCATGGCCTATATCCTCTCGCCCGAATTTCAGGAGATGATCGCCTATGCCAACTGGTCCTACCCCTCGGCCCTGCCGCGCGCGGACTGGCCCGAGGTGATGCGCGACCTGCCCCTGCCCGAGACGGCGATCTTTCTGGATGAGAATGCCGCCGAGGAACAACGCGGCCCCGCGCTGGAGCTGTGGCTGGAGGGCATGACCCAGTGAGCCCGCGCGCCGCCAGCCTTGCCGCGCTTGGCGCCGGTGGCGTGGTGGCGCTATGGCTGTTGGTGCTGAATTTCGGCGCGCTGGGCGCGGTTGCCTGGCGCGCCGACGGGTTTTCGGGCCTTCGCAGCGCGGACTGGGCGGCGGTGCGGTTCACTCTGACGCAGGCATTGTGGTCGGCGGGCCTGTCGGTGCTGCTGGCCATCCCGCTGGCGCGGGCGCTGGCGCGCCGCAGCTTTCCGGGCCGGGGGCTGCTGATCACGCTGATGGGCGCGCCGTTCATCCTGCCGACATTGGTCGCGGTGCTGGGCCTCTTGGCGGTGTTTGGCCGGTCGGGGCTGGTCAATCAGGGGCTGGGGTCCGTGGGCGCGTCGCCCATCAG
>PWWF01000344.1 GCA_003561595.1 Paracoccaceae bacterium
CTGGGGGCATTGCTCCAGATGCATCGACTTGGAGCGCTTGACTTTCGGCTGCCGCGGCTTGCGGATCAGCTGTTGGATCGTTGGCATTCCGGTTCTTCCCGTTTCAACCCGATTTCATGGCGCGGCGTCGCGCCTCTCACATGTGCGGCCCGCCGTGCAGGCAGAACGCGAAAAACCGCTTGCGGCCCAATCCATGGGTCGCCGCGGTGGAATTCCAGAGGATCGGGGCGCAGTTCGGCCCGGATCATGACCACTTCAATTTTGAGTCCCTGTCGATGCGCAGCACGCGCACCGCGATCAGGATTGTGGGGCGTATAGGGGGAGTCGCATGGGTTGTCAACACACTGCGGCGCGGTGCTCTCAGGTCGGTGAATGGGCCGCGCGCAAACGCAACTGACGTTCACGATATAGCGTGAACACCCCGGTTGCCACAACGATGGCACTGCCGATCAATGTCAGCGTATCGGGCCATTCATTCAGCACGAACCAGCCCAGAGCCAGCGCCGCCAGAAGTGAAGCATACCGGAACGGAGCGACAAAGGACATCTCGCCTACGCGCATGGCCAGGATGATCAGGTAATATCCCAGACAGGCGAACAAGACCGTCCCCGCCAGCCAGACCCAGGACAGCGCAGTTGGCATCACCCAGGTCTCGAACGCCGAGCCGACGACACCGAACAGCGTGACCCCCAACGCCGTCGTCAGCGCCACCAGTGAAGAGGGCACCTGCACCGCCATCATCCGCGTGCTCAGATCGCGCAGGGTCACCATGACCACACAGGCCAGCGCATTGACCGAGGCTGTGCTGAAGGTATCGGTCCCCGGCTGCACGATCAGCATGACCCCGAAGAACCCGATCAGAATGGCCGACAGCCGCCGCCAGCCCAGTGGTTCCTTCAGCACAAGGAACGCCGCCAGCGCCACGGCCAGCGGAACCACCTGCAGGATGGCCGTCACATTTGCCAGCGGCATGTTGAAAAGCGCGTTGAAGAAAAAGAACGCGGCAAAGGCTTCGGCGGCGGACCGGACCAGCAGAAAGTTCATGTCTCGTCGCGTCAGGTCTGCAAAGACGACGCGCGCCTGCCAGACCATCACGGCAAAGACCGCCGATACAGCGATGCCGCGCAGCACGAAGATCTGGAAAATCCCCAGTTCCGCGCTCATCAGCTTGAGGAACGTGTCATTGGTCGCGAATGCGCTGGACCCCGCCATCATGTAGAGCGCTGCGCGGATATTGTCGTTTTGCATCTGTCAGGCCGAAAGCGCTTCGAGCGCGTCGCGGGTGAAGGGGAAATGCTGTGCCAGCACGGCATCCAGTCTGGCCGGTGTATAGTCGATCCGTTCGCCACTGACATTTGCCGCCGAATCGTTGTCGCGATGAACCGTGCGGATGAAGCGCGGAGTCAGCGCTTCGGTATAGCAGTTCCAGCGGGTGTGCAGCCGCCGGTGATCGGTGGAAAAGACGGTCGGCCGGGCATCTGCCGGGGCGATCATGCAGGTGCCCACGCTGATGGGCAGCTTCTCGATCACGCCGAAGAGGCGGCTGCCGCCCGCACCGATTTCCAGAAACAGACCATTGTTGAAGCAGACCACAGCGGGCGCATCCGCTGGCCCCAGCGCCGCAAGGCGCGGCGCAAGATGTTTATGCGCCGCGATGCAATCCTTGCCCAGCGCGTCGTCATCATCCAACCGAATGGTCATCAGATGCGTGGCCTCGGGGCGGCGCACCGCCTCGATCGCGGCTTTGGTGGCCTTGTAATTGTTGTATGGCGGCAGCGCGACGATATGCGCATCCCCCAGCGGCGCGATCAGGCGTTCCAGACGCGCGCGCGCCTCGGGCGGGAAATCCTCACCTACCAGCAGGGCCAGTGTGAAATCCGTATCGATCTGGGCTGCCAGCGATGGCAGGGCCAGCGCTTCGAACAGCTGGAAGCGGCGGGCCAGCCGGTCGGGCGCATAAAGCGTGCGGCGCACCCCGTCCAACCCGCTGCGGCTGAGCTTGAAGCCCGCATCGGCCACATAGGAAAACCGGACAACGACAATCGCCTGCGGGCGCATCGGGGCGGGCATGGGTAACTCCTTCACAGGTTCAGCATATCTGCCTGACCCGTGCGCAAAAGAAAAGCCCCCGCAGCCTGCGCTGCGGGGGCGGGTCTTGTTGCGATCGGCCGGATCACTCGGGGCGTTTGCCAAAGACGATATCGGCCTCGGACAGTTCCTCGGGCTCGGGCGCGGCCAAGGCGGCGGCGGCCTCTGCCTCGGCGCGCCGTGCATCCAGCACCTTGCGGTCGCGATCGGCTGCGACCTGACGCACCTTGTTCAGCACGCCCCCAGTCCCGGCCGGGATCAGGCGACCGACGATCACGTTCTCTTTCAGGCCGACCAGATGATCGCGCTTGCCCTGCACCGAAGCCTCGGTCAGCACGCGCGTCGTCTCCTGGAAAGAGGCCGCCGAGATGAAGCTGCGGGTCTGCAGCGACGCCTTGGTGATCCCCAGAAGGATCGGCTCACCCTTGGCGGGCTCCAGCCCCATTGCGATGGCCTTCTCGTTCACCTCGTCGAACTCTGCCTTGTCGGTATGCTCCCCCTTCAGCAGCGTGGTCTGGCCGCTATCGAGGATCTCCCATTTCTGCAGCATCTGCCGCACGATCACCTCGATATGCTTGTCGTTGATCTTCACGCCCTGCAGGCGATAGACGTCCTGCACTTCGTCGATCAGGTAGTTGGCCAGCGCCTCGATCCCCAGGATGCGCAGGATGTCATGGGGGGCAGGGTTGCCATCCATGATGTAATCGCCACGCTGGACGAAATCGCCTTCCTGCACGGGGATGTGCTTGCCCTTGGGCACCAGATAGTCGACCGGCTCGAAGCTGTCATCGGCAGGCTGGACGCGGATGCGGCGCTTGTTCTTGTAGTCCTTTTCAAAGCGCACATAGCCATCGAGTTCGCAGATGATGGCGTGATCCTTGGGACGACGCGCCTCGAACAATTCGGCCACGCGGGGCAGACCGCCGGTGATGTCCTTGGTCTTGGCACCTTCACGCGGGATACGCGCGACAACGTCCCCGGCCAGAACGTCCTGCCCGTCCTCGACCGACAGAATCGCATCGACCGACATCGGATAGGTCACCGGGTTGCCCTGTTCATTGCGCACCGGCTCGCCCGTTTCGGCATCCATCAGAATGATCTCAGGCTTCAGATCGCTGCCCTTGGGCACGGACCGCCAGTCGCTGACGATCTTCTGCGACATGCCCGTGGCCTCGTCGGTTTCCTCGCGCACCGACAGGCCCGCGACCAGATCGACAAACCGCGCCCGCCCCGAGGTTTCGGCGATGATCGGCAGGGTGTAGGGGTCCCATTCAAAGACCTTGGCCCCACGCTCCACCTGTTCGCCGTCCCGCACGAAGATCTTGGCACCATAACCGGGCTTGAAGGTCGCGCGCTCGACATTGTTCTCGTCGATGATCACGACCTGCATGGCCCGCGCTGTGACGATATGCTCGCCTGCCGAGTTCTCGATGGTCTGGGCATTGCGCAGCTCGATCCGGCCAGCGGCATTCGCCTCCTGGAAGGACTGGCTGCCGCCCTGCGCGATCCCGCCGATGTGGAAGGTGCGCATGGTCAGCTGCGTGCCGGGTTCACCGATCGACTGGGCCGCGATGATGCCCACGGCCTCGCCCTTGTTGACCATCGTGCCGCGCGCCAGATCGCGCCCGTAGCACTTGGCGCAGACGCCTTCCTCGGCCTCACAGGTCAGCGGCGAACGGATCTTGACCGCCGCGATGCCTGCAGTCTCGATTGCGTCGGCCTCACGCTCGGAAATCAGCGTGTTGCGTGCAAC
>PWWF01000241.1 GCA_003561595.1 Paracoccaceae bacterium
CATCTGCGCTTCGGCATTCATGCCCGCGATCATGTCGCCCATGAAGATCAGCACGGTCGAGGGCGGGATGATCTGCCCCAGCGTCCCGCTGGCACAGATCGCGCCGCAGGCGAGTTTCGGGTCATAGCCCGCGCGCATCATCGCGGGCAGTGAAATCAGGCCCATCGTGACCACTGTCGCGCCCACCACCCCGGTCGAGGCCGCCAGCAGCGCCCCCACCAGAATGACCGAGATGCCCAACCCCCCGCGCATGTTGCCGAACAGCTTGCCCATGGTGGACAGCAGTTGTTCCGCGATCTTGCTGCGTTCCAGCATCACCCCCATGAAGATGAAAAGCGGCACCGCCACCAGCACTTCATTGGTCATGTAGCCCGTGTAGCGCCCGGCCAGCGCGCGCAGGCTGGACAGGTCGAACACCTCGAAAAACAGCCCCAGATAGGCGAAGATGATCGAAGTGCCCGCGAGGGTAAAGGCAACCGGAAAGCCCAGCAGCAGAAAGCCGATCACGGCAAAGAACATCGTGCCTGCCAGGATCTGGCCAATCAGTACGGGATCCATGTCAGGCGGGCTCCGGATCGGTTTCGTATTTGTAACGGTAGTCGCCCGGCACCAGATCGCTCCGTCCGGCGATCAGCAGGATCGACCGGATCGCCATGGCGATCCCCTGCAACGCGATCACGACAGCAAAGACAAGGATGAAGCTCTTCAGCACGAACAGCCCCGGCATCCCGCCGGGGTTCGAGGACCCTTCCAGCAGGTTGATCGAACGCATCACGAAATTGAAGCAGGATGTCCAGACCACCCAGGCAAAGGGCCACAGAAAGACCACGACGCCGAACAGGTCCAGCAACGCCTTGGTCCGGGTCGAGGCCGGGCGATAGAAGATATCGACCCGCACATGGTCATTGCGATACAACGCATAGCCCGCGACGGCGGTGAACATCACGCCGCTCATCCATGGGTACAGGTCCTGCATCCACAGCCGGGTGATGCCAAAGACATAGCGCTCGACCACGACCCAGAAACAGACGCCGACCACGCCGACGGCAAGCCACATGAAGGTATTTCCGATCAGCCGGTTCAGGGCATTGATCGCCCGCATGACGAGGGACAGGAAAACCACGGCAAAACGTCCTTGAGATACAGGAAACAGGGGCGGCGATGGCACCGTAGCCCGGGTGAAACCCGGGCCACGTCGGGCGCGTCACACGCGCCTGGTATCAGCTATGCAGGATCAGCCCAGATCACTGATGTCAAAAAAGCGTTCGCGCGCTTCCAGAAAGCCCATATCCGTATTCTCGGTGCGTCCACGCACGAGATTCAGTGACTGGATGAAGTTTTCTGCCACGCGCTTGCTGATCGGGTCAGCCGTATCCAGAATCTCGATCAGCAATTCGCGCGACGCATTGGCGCCCGCTTCAAGAATGCTGTCAGGGAACTGCGGATAGGAGGTCACGCCATGTTCCTCGACCAGCGTGTTCAGCGCGATCGGATCATTGGCATAGAATTCCGACGCGGTTTGATCGTATTCGGCCTGACAGGCATCACGGATGATGTGCTGCATGTTTTCCGGCAGGTCCAGGAACTTGGCCTTGTCGACCACGAATTCTGTCGCCAGCCCGGGCTCGATGAACGAAGTGGTGTAGAAATGCTTGCGGACCTGATGGAATCCCAGGGCCAGGTCGTTATAAGGGCCAACGAATTCAGCCGCATCCAGCGCGCCTGATTGCAGGGCGGCAAAGATCTCGCCTCCGGCAAGGTTGGTGACCGATGCGCCCATCTTCTCCCAGACCTGACCGCCCAGACCGGGCGTCCGGAAACGCAGGCCTTGAATATCCTCAATGCCCGACAGTTCGTTCTGGAACCAGCCGCCGCCCTGCGTGCCGGTATCACCAGACATGAAGCCGATCAGGCCAAACTGGTCATACAGTTCATCCCAAAGCTCCTGCCCGCCCATGAACCGCACCCAGGCCGACATCTCGCGCGAGGTCATGCCGAACGGCACCCCGGTAAAGAAGGACAGGCCGACCGATTTGTTCTGCCAGTAATAGGCGGCGCCATGCATCATCTCGGCGGACCCGTCGATCACGGCATCCACGGATTGCAGCGCCGGGACAATCTCGCCTGCCGAATACAGTTCAACCGTCAGCATGCCATCGGTGGCAGCCGTGATCCGGTCGGCCAGACGCTGGGCGCCCGTGCCCAGACCGGGAAAGTTGCGCGGCCAGGTGGTGACCATGCGCCAGGTCATGCGACCCTGTGCGACGGCCGGTGCAGCAAGCGTGCTCGCGGCAGCCGCCCCGGCCCCCACGGTCGAGGTCTTCAAGAAAGAACGGCGATCCATGTATTCCTCCCATGGTTCTTCTGCTTTGACGCGCTCTTGTGTGACGCGCCATGTTTATAGAGCATACCCGGAGGATTCTGTGAACCGGAATTTTGCCGCCATAGTCCGAAATTATCGATAAATTCGTATTATCGCCCCCGAACACAGGCCCAGTCAGCGCCAGTGATCAGGGCTGCGCTTATGCGGGTAGGGCAGATTGGTCGTGATGCGGCGGCAATACTCTGCCTGTGTCAGAAAGCGCAGGCCGGGACCGCCACAGCCGCTCGCCCACGCCCCCAGCGCCGCGCGGGTCCATTGCGCGGGGCCCGTGTGCCACCACGGATAGGGGGCATCCGTCCGCGGCAGTTCCGCCAGCACATGATCCAGCGCGCGGGTCAGCATAGGGTGGCCGGGTGTTGCGGCGGCGAAGTTGTTCGCGATCGTGCCGAACCCCCGCTCAATGCATAGAACCAGCCGCGCCTCCGCCAACCATGGGGTGACAGGCAGGCGCGGGTATTCGTCCAGATCGGCGAATAGCCCCCCTTGCGTCACCAGCCAGCACAGGCGGAACAGATCGGCGCGCAGGGCCGGATGGTCCAGCGCCTGAAACTGCGTGGCGATCCGGGGGCCGTGCGCGCTGTGCAGCCAGTCTGTCGCAGCCTCTGCATCGAAGATCTGGCAGGCAAAGCCCGGATGCAGGGCAGCCCATTGCGCTTGCGCGCGCGGCAGGGCCGGACCCGGTGGCCCCTGCCAATAGTGCACGATCTGTTGCGGGATCGCTGCGTCGGGCGCGGGGGTGAACTCCAGCGCGCCCTGATGGCTGGCGCGCAGCAGAGTGCAGGCCGACAGGCCGGGCGAGGCATTGATTTTTGCGGGGCCTGCCTGCTCCAGCATGTCCTGTACGCGGCGATCCGGGGCAAAGGCATGCGCGACGCCCTGGGCTGCGTTGGCGGCACAGGCCACGATCCGGTCGCGCACATCCTGCCCCGCCTGCTGCCCGGTGGGCCAGTGCTTGAGCGCGTTGAACCGCGCCTGCAGCGCCTGCGCGCGATCGAAATCGCCCAGGTGAAAGGCGATGCGTGCCTGCGCCAGCAGGTAGGGCAGCCGGTCAGGAAAGGCCGCATCGCTGCCCTTCAGCGCCTGCGCGGCACGGATGGGCGCGCCATCCAGCAGATGCAACTCGGCCAGCCCCAATGCGCAATCGGCGCGCTGCACACTGTCGCGCGCCTGCGTCATTGCCTGCTCGGCCGCCCTTAGCGCCGCCCCTACCCGGCCCGCCTGTGCCAATGCCTCTGCCCGCAGACCCCAGCACCGGGCGGCGCGTGGCGTGTCCGCAGCCAGTCGCAGCGCGGGTCGCAAGCGGCGCGCGGCCAGACCCGGCAGCCCCATGCGCAGCGCGGCACGGGCCTGCAGGGTAGCTTGGTCGGGCCGAAGATCACAGGTGATTGCGCGCCAGTCGGTCACAGCCTCGCGCAATTGCTGCGCCAGATGCTGCACCCCGTCATGCCGGGGATGCAGGCGCAAGGCGGCTTGCGCATGGGTCAGCAGGTCTGCCGCCGGGTCCTGCAGCAACTGCCTCGCGCGCAGCCATTGCAGATGATCGGCGGCCTCCCAGTCCCAGGGCGCGGCGAGGTCCAGCCGCGCGGCCAGTTCTCCGTGGGCTTGCCCGCCTTCGCCGCATTCCAGCATCTGCCGGGTTTCGGCGCGCGCGCGCGCCACGCTGGCGGGGCAATCGCGCCACAGCGCCAGCGCCTTCGCCGCGCGGGTCAAGTCGCCCTCGGCCTGAAAGATCTCGAACAGCATCGCGCAACTCTCCGGCGCGGGGCCCTGTTCCAGCGCATTTGCAACCGCCGCCGCGCCATCGCGGCGATAGACCAGCCACAAGCGCTGCGCACCAGTTTGCGCGCGCCCGTCCAGCCAGTCCAGATCGCGCAGGGCGGATGCGAAATCCCCCATTGCCACAGCCCAATCGACCCGCCGCCGCATATCCGCAACCGCGCTGGGCGAGGCCGGGTCGATCCGCGCCAGCACATCCCAGCCACGCGCGGGCTGGCCATGGCGCAGGCAGGCATTGGCGAGCACCGCACGCCGCCGGTTCGCACGCTCCACACACTCGGCCAGTGCTTTCAGCGCCCGCGGGGCCGCGTCGGGTGCGCAAAACTCCAGCGCCAACCGCGCCATGTCGATACTGTCGGGCCAGTGCACACGTGCGGCCTGCGCGGCAGGCGCGGCAGGCAGGTCAAGCTGGTGCAGCAGGCGCAGCGCGCGCAGGGCCGCACCATAATCAGCCCCCTGCCCCAGCGCCGCAAGCACAGCCAACCCCGGTGCGGCCGGATCAGGCAGCGGACCGTCCCAGAGCGCGCGCCGGAGCGCCTGCGCATCCGGCAGTACCGCGCTCATCGGTGGATGCTACGGGTTTGCCTGCGGCTCCAGCACATTGCGATACTCCGTGAACCTGAGGTTGAAGAACCGTTCCGCCGCCTGCCGCTTCTGCCACAACATGCCATGCAGGAAATACGCGGCATCCCGCGTGATCGGGTAGGACACACTCGCCCAGACGCGCTTTTTCAGGCGCTTCTCATATTCCTCCCGCGCCTCTGGCGTCATGTCCTCTGTGCTCAGCCGGCAATGCGCCAGCACGCGTTCGACCACCGGGACCGGATCGGACAGGATATCTTCGTAATTCAGGACCAGGATGTCGTCATAGGCTTTGGACCAGCGTTCGAAATTGTAGAAATACGAACTCATCTCCAGGATGCGGGCCTTCTTGACCAGCGCGTGAAAGTCATCATCCAGCCGGATCTCTGCCTCTTCCGCCGCTGCGCGGTTGGTGCGCCACAGCGTATGCATCCGCAGCGCCGAGACTGCGCGGGCCAGCGGGTCGCGCAGGATATAGATGACCCGCGCGGTCGGATTGATCTCCTTGCATTCGCGGATCTTGTCATCGCCCAGCAGCGAATATTCAGGCGTGAAATCCATCACCAGCCGGTCGGGTTCGGGCGGCGCCATCAGGTTGCGATACCAGTCCAACCCGCGATGATGGTTCCAATCCCAGAAATGCGCCTCCTTGTTGGTCGAGGTGACGGGCGCGCTGTTGGGAAAGGCATAGGTGCGCTGATGGGCATTGACGACGTGATGCAGCCAGCTGGTCGAGGCTTTCTGCGCGCCGATACACAGGATGTCGGTCACATTCTCACGGGCGGTATCGAGGGTCACGCGGGGCCTCCTTCGGGGGCGGGGGTCAGGCTGGCCTTGATGGGCGCGAGCGTCTCGGGCAGGGGCCAGCGGGCCTCGAACGCGCGCAGATGGCGCTTTACGGCGTTCCAGTCCTGCGCGGCATGCGCGGCCTGAATCGCCAGACCCATGCGATGCGGGTTCTTGCCCAGGGCAAGCTCGGCCTCATACGCGGCCAGTGCGTCGCGCGGGCGGTCTGCGCGCAGACGCAGATCGCCGATCATGCGCAGGCTGTAGGCCGCGTTCTGCCAGTTGTCATCGCTCTGTCTGCGGACGATCTGCATCAGGCGCGGCAGCACCTGATCAATGATCGGCTCCACCCGCGCAATGCGGTTGAAATCCAGCGCCAGCCGCAACACGTTCGAGATTTCGGGCGAGGTGAGCGCCGCGCCCGCATCCAACGCCTTGACAATGCGGGCAAATTCCTGTTCGCCAAGCTGCCACAGGCGACAGAAATCCAGATAGACGAATAGTTGCAGCGGATCGCCCGACATGTCCGCGACAGGGTAATCCTGCGGATTGCCAAGGCTGAAGCGATGCGCCAGCAGCGCCGAGCCCGCCAGCCTGTCCGCAGCGGCGCGCATCCGGTCCGGGTGCTTTTGCGCCACCGGGGCATAGGCCGCAACCGCGCCGGTGTCAGGATTGACCGTGGCGATGCAGCTATAGCGATAGCGGCGCTGGGCCTGTTCCTCCACACGGCGAAACACGTCCAGACCGCGCTCGCCCCGGGCCGCAAATTCCGAGATGTCAGACACAGTGCTACGCCATTCCGTGGGGGTTCGGGTGAAAGCTATGCCTGCAGATGCCCACTGTCAAACGGCAGCTATGCGCTCAACCACGATATTCTGCGCGATGAAGCGGAAATGCTGCGCATGGCGTGGCAGAATCAGCGACAGTTTCGGGTGCCGGACCGCCGCAAGCCACTGGGCCGGGATGTCGCGTGTCAGCAGGCTGGTCCGCCCGTTGCTACAGGAATGGACCGTGAAATCGGCCATGGCATGATGATCGGGGGCGTCAGTCTGCGGGTCCAGATGAGTCAGCGCGCTCTCGAACAGATACCCGCCCTGCGACCAGAGCTGCAGATGACAGCGCAGCCTGCCCCCCGGCGCGGCCAGATCCTCCAGCGCCAGTTCCACCGCGCACCACGGGCCGGTCCGGGGCACCTGCAACTCCAGCAGGCGCTGATCCGGGGCGACATGCAGCAACAGCCCGTCACGATCCCCCGCATGCGACAGCTCCAGCCGGTCGCAGAAACGCGCGCCGGGGATGACATGCTGGGCATGCGCATGCGCGCCATGCGCCTGCCACAGGTCGAACGCCACATCCTTTTGCGCGACCGCCGCGATTGCAGGCAGGGCTTGCGGCGCGACAGCGTCGCCCGCGGGCCGCGCGGATGCGCCGGGCAACCGCGCCAGCAACTCGGCCTTGTCGCTGTCCATCCTGCGCAACAGGGTTCTGAAATCGCCATCGACCTTCTGCCAGATGGCGCTGGTTTCATAATTCACCTCGGCCAGCAGATCGGCCAGCAGGCTGCGCATCAGTGCCGCCTGCGCCGCGGGGGCCTGCAGGTCCGGGGCCGGGCGCGCCAGATCCGCATAAAGCCGCCAGTCATAGGACGGGTTGTCGAGCGTGTTCAGCAGGGCATTGCGGCTGTCATCGGTCTTGCGATTGGCGCGGCGGTGATGAAAGGCCAGCTTCTCATCCAGCACCCCCATCCGATACTGCGCCAGCAAACGGTTCAGAAAGGCGCGGTCTTCCATCACGTCAAAGGTTTCGGGAAAGCCGCCCACCGCCTGAACGGCGTCGCGCCGGATCAGCCATTGCACCGGATACAGGTCCTGCCGGTAGCAGGCATAGGCCAGCGGGTTGACGAAAAACTCTGGCCGGCGGAAGGATGCAGGCAGACCCTCCTCGCCGATGACGCGGATCTCGCTGCCTGTCTCTGTCTCGACAATCTCTTCGCGCAGGGCGGTGACACGCGCCGACACGCCGCCCAGATCGGGCACCTTGGCCATCGTCTCGGCATAAAATCCGGTCA
This sequence comes from Paracoccaceae bacterium, assembly GCA_003561595.1. GTDB lineage: Bacteria > Pseudomonadota > Alphaproteobacteria > Rhodobacterales > Rhodobacteraceae > Roseinatronobacter. The sequence continues at coordinate 7,596 of PWWF01000241.1, forward strand.
GTCTGGCCAGAAACTCGGGCGCCCATGTGTCGTCATCATCCAGACAGGCGACAAGCTCGGTTTCCAGCGCCGCAACGCCCGCATTGAACGCGGCTGAACGCCCGACACCGGGCGCCAGATGCTTGCGCGTCAACCGCTCGTGTAGCGCAGGCGGCAGGGCCGAGGCGGCAATCGCCGCGTTCAGCTCGGTCGGATCGCCGCCATCATTGACCAACACGATCTGCCAGTTGTCATGGGTCTGGGCGGCAACACTCGCCAATGCGCGCAGCACGAAAAGCGGCCGGTCGCGCGTCCGCATCACGATCCCGACCGAAACAGCCCCTTGCGCGTCACCCATGAAATCCCTGCCCTTGCCGCACTACATCGGAGGCGGTTCGAAATACCCAAATCAGCCGCGCAGACGTTGGCCCCGTGGGGCTGGGGTGTCAAGCATCGCGGCCCGAGGCGTCACCGACCGGTTGCGCCCCCAGATGGCGCGTCCCGCGCATCTCTGCCAGCGCGATCTGGCGCTGACGTTCGCGAAACGCGGCACGCCGCTGGGGCGTGAATTCATCCACGCAATGGCGGCATTGCACCCCATGTTCGTAATCCGGGCGCTGCGTATCCTCTGGCCAGAGCGGGCGGCGACAGGCATGGCACATCACATGCGGGCCGGGGCGCAACCCATGCTCGACCGAGACGCGCTGGTCAAAGACGAAACAGGCCCCGTGCCACAGGCTGTCCGCTGGCGGGACCTCTTCCAGATATTTCAGGATCCCACCTTTCAGGTGATAAACTTCCTCCACCCCTTGCGAGATCAGGTAATTGGTCGATTTCTCGCACCGTATCCCGCCCGTGCAGAACATTGCGATCCGCTTGTTGTGAAAGCGGTGTCGATTGGCCTGCCACCAATCGGGGAATTCGCGGAAACTGCGCGTGCCGGGGTCAATGGCGCCGTCAAAGCTGCCGATGGCGACCTCATAATCATTGCGGGTGTCGATGACCGCGACATCGGGCGCGCTGATCAGGTCATTCCAGTCCTGCGGGGCCACATAATGCCCCGTGCCCGCGCGCGGATCTACATCGGGCTGGCCCATCGTCACGATCTCGCGCTTCAGCCGGACCTTCATGCGGCCGAAGGGCATGGTGTCTGCCGGGCTTTCCTTCCATTCCAGACCCGCGCATCCCGGCAGCGCGCGGATATGGGCGAGAACCGCGTCGATACCATCGCGCGTGCCCGCAATCGTGCCATTGATCCCCTCGCGCGCCAGCAGCAGCGATCCCTTGACCCCCGCCCCCTCGGCCCGCGCCAGAAGCGGGCCGCGCAGGGTGGCGGGGTCATCGAGCCGGGTAAAATGATAAAGCGCGGCAACTGTCAGCATGGGGGCAGCATTTAGGGGCTGCAGCGCCCCCGCGCAAGCCATCTGCATTGACCTGCCCCGCCGCTTTGCTTAGCTCTTGCCCAGACAGGAGGGCCGCGCCATGCGCCATGCATTGATCGTGATCGACATGCAGAACGATTTCTGCCCCGGCGGCGCGCTGGCCGTCGCAGGCGGAAATGAGATTGTCGCGGGCATCAATACCCGCATGGCGGATGCGCCTTGCGTGATCCTCACCCAGGACTGGCACCCGGCGGGCCACAGCTCTTTCGCCAGCCAGCACGCGGGCCGCGCACCGATGGAGGTGATCGAGGCCCCCTATGGCCCGCAGGTCCTGTGGCCCGACCATTGCGTGCAGGGCAGCACGGGCGCAGCGTTTCACCCTGATCTGGACACGACCCGCGCCGAACTGATCCTGCGCAAGGGGTTCCGGCCCGAGATCGACAGCTATTCGGCATTCTTCGAGAATGACCAGCGCACTGCCACCGGGCTGGAAGGGTATCTGCGCACACGCGGGATCACGGAGCTGGAGTTCGTGGGGCTGGCCACGGATTTCTGTGTGGCCTGGTCCGCGCTCGATGCCGCGCGGCTGGGGTTCAAGTCGCGCGTGCTGACCGAACTGTGCCGCGGCATCGATCTGGACGGCTCGCTTGCGCAGGCCGTGTCGGATCTGCGCGCCGCAGGTGTGACGGTCGTCTGACCCATGGACATCGCCACCCGCGTCTATAACCATCGCTGGAAGCTTGATCCGATCGTGCGGTCACTGATCGATACGGATTTCTACAAGCTTCTGATGTGCCAGTCGGTCTTTACCAATCATCGCGACACGCAAGTCACATTCAGCCTGATCAACCGCGCCGATGATGTGCCCCTTGCCCGGCTGATCGATGCGGGCGAGTTGCGCGAGCAGCTTGACCATATCCGTTCCCTCTCACTCTCGCGGGGGGAATCGACTTTTCTGCGGGGCAATACCTTTTACGGTATCCGCCAGATGTTCCGCCCCGATTTCATGGAATGGTTCGAGGGGTTTCGCCTGCCGCCCTATCATCTGGAACGGGTGGGCGATCAATATGAGCTGACATTCGAGGGCGCCTGGCCCGAGGTCATGCTATGGGAAATCCCGGCGCTTGCCGTTCTGATGGAGCTGCGCTCGCGCGCGGTGCTGGGGCGGATGAAACGGTTCGAATTGCAGGTGCTCTATGCCCGCGCGATGACCCGGCTGTGGGAAAAGATCGAACATCTGCAGCGGCTGGAAGGGCTGCGCATCGCCGATTTCGGAACCCGCAGGCGGCATTCTTTTCTGTGGCAGGACTGGTGCGTGCAGGCCATGATCGAAGGGCTGGGACCGCGCTTTGCCGGGACATCCAACTGCCTGATCGCCATGCGCCGCGAGGTTGAGGCCATCGGCACCAACGCCCATGAATTGCCCATGGTCTATGCCGCGCTGGCCGGGACCGACGACGACCTGGCCGATGCGCCCTACCGCGTTCTGGCCGACTGGCAGGCCGAGCATTCGGGCAATCTGCGCATCATCCTGCCCGACACATTCGGGTCGGACGGGTTTCTGGATCGCGCGCCTGACTGGCTGTCGGACTGGACGGGCATCCGCATCGATTCGGGTGCACCAGAGGAACGCGCCGAGGCTGCGATCCGCTGGTGGCAGGCACGCGGGCAGGACCCGCGCGACAAGCTGATCATCTTCTCGGACGGGCTGGACGCAGATCGAATCGCGGCACTGCATGCGCGGTTTCATGGGCGGGTGCGGGTCAGCTTCGGCTGGGGCACGCTTCTGACCAATGATTTCAGGGGCCTGGCGCCAGGGGACGGGCTGTCGCCCTTCAGCCTGGTCTGCAAGGCTGTGGCCGCGAATGGCCGCCCGACCGTCAAACTGTCCGACAATCCCAACAAGGCGATGGGGCCAGAGGCGGAAATCGCGCGCTACAAGCGCGTCTTTCATGTCGGCGCGCAAACCGCGCAGGATGTGCTGGTCTGAGCCGTTCAGCCGGAATCAGCGCAACTCACACCCGGTCGCACCGATTTTAGGTGACAGATGCTTGACGCTGTGGTGCAATCAACCTGTTCACAAAAGAGCAGGAGGATACCGAATGTCGCTAAGCTCCCACATCACCGAGCTCCGCCGCAAGCATGAACACCTTTCCGAAAAGGTCGAACTGGCGCAGCGTAGTCCCGGGATGGATGACCTTGTGATCGCTGAACTCAAGAAACAGAAGCTCCGCCTGAAAGAGGAAATCGAGCGGCTCTCGCACGCCTGAGCGCACTTTCCCCCAACGCGAAATGTCAGACGGCCCGCGCATGACGCGGGCCGTTTTCCTTTTCCCTACCCCCCTGCCTGCCCTTTCCGGGCGCGCGGGTGGGAGGGTGGGGCGTGCCCGGACAGGGCAGGCAGGGGATCAGGCGAAGAACTGCGCCCCGTTCGCGCTGATGGTCGAGCCATTGACGAACCCCGCATCATCGGCCACCAGAAACGCCACGCAACGCGCGATTTCCTCGGGCTCGCCCAGGCGACCGGCAGGGATCTGCCCGATGATCGCCTCGCGCACCTTGTCGGGCACGGCCATCACCATCTCGGTCGCAATATAACCCGGACAAACAGCATTCGCGGTGATGTTGAACCGCGCCCCTTCCTGCGCAAGGCTCTTGACGATACCCAGATCGCCTGCCTTGGTCGCGGCGTAATTCACCTGACCGAACTGGCCTTTCTGTCCGTTGATGGATGATATCACCACCACGCGGCCGAACTTACGCTCGCGCATTCCGGGCCAGACCGGGTGGATCGTGTTGAACACACCGGTCAGATTCGTGTCGATCACTTCGCGCCATTGCTCGGGTGTCATCTTGTGAAAGGGCGCGTCGCGGGTGATCCCGGCATTCGCCACCACGATATCGATAGGGCCCAGTTCCGCCTCGACCTGCGCGATCCCGGCCTTGGACGCGTCGTAATCCGCAGCGTTCCATTTGTAGGTCTTGATGCCGGTCTCGCTGGTGAACTTCGCCGCTGCGTCATCATTGCCGGCATATGTCGCTGCCACTTCGCAGCCCTGCGCCTTGAGCGCCTTGGATATCGCCGCGCCAATCCCGCGCGATCCGCCTGTGACAAGTGCCACTCGTGCCATGGTGATCCCCCTCCTCTTGGGTAAATTTCCTTACGAAACAAGAGCTATCGAAATAGACGGCATTGCGCAAGATTATTGCGCAATGCCATGCGGATTACCGCTCCAGGCACATGGCGACACCCATGCCGCCCCCGATGCACAGCGTTGCCAGACCTTTTTTCGCGTCGCGGCGGCTCATTTCAAACAAGAGCGTGTTCAGGATACGGCAGCCAGATGCGCCAATCGGGTGGCCGATGGCGATGGCGCCGCCATTCACATTGACCTTGTCCACATCCCAGCCCATGTCCTTGTTCACGGCGCAGGCCTGCGCGGCAAAAGCCTCATTCGCCTCGATCAGGTCCAGATCCTCGGGCTTCCAGCCTGCTTTCGCCAGCGCCTTCCGGCTGGCATGGATCGGGCCGACCCCCATGATCGACGGGTCCAGACCGGCCGTGGCATAGCTCGCGATGCGCGCCAGCGGGGTCAGGCCGCGCTTCTCGGCCTCCTCAGCCGTCATCAGCATGACAGCGGCGGCCCCGTCATTCAGCCCCGAGGCATTGGCGGCGGTCACACTGCCATCCTTGGTAAAGGCGGGGCGCAGCTTCTGCATCCCCTCCAGCGTGGCGCCGTGACGGATGTATTCGTCATCCTCGACCACGATATCGCCCTTGCGGGTCTTGACGGTGAAGGGAGCGATCTCGTCCTTGAACCTGCCGGCCTTCTGCGCGGCTTCGGCCTTGTTCTGGCTGGCGACGGCAAAGGCGTCCTGTTCGTCGCGGGTGATCTGCCATTTCCCGGCGACATTCTCGGCGGTCTGGCCCATGTGATAGCCATTGAACGCATCCCACAGACCATCCTTGATCATGGAATCGATCATTTTCATGTCGCCCATCTTCTGGCCCGCGCGCAGATGCGCGACATGCGGGCTGAGCGTCATGTTTTCCTGCCCGCCTGCCAGCACAATGGCCGCATCGCCCAGCTGGATATGCTGCGCCCCGATCGCAACGGCCCGCAAGCCCGAGCCGCAGACCTGATTGAGCGACCATGCTGCCGACTCGATCGGCAAGCCCGCATTGACATGCGCCTGGCGTGCGGGGTTCTGGCCCTGACCCGCTGTCAGCACCTGCCCGAGGATGGTCTCCGAAATCTCGGCCTTGTCCACGCCAGCCCGCGACACGACGGCATCCAGCACGGCGGCGCCAAGATCATGCGCCGGTGTAGTGGCAAAGGCGCCCCCGAACGAGCCTACGGCAGTCCGCGCGGCAGAAACGATAACGACATTGGTCATGGCAATTCCTCTCCATTCTTGCATGGCCGGGTCAGGCGGCACGCCATCCCTTCCATTTCATCCCGTTCTACCATGCTGAGGTTACAGCGCAACGCAAGTTCAGTGCCTGTGGGCGCTAACCTGCGTGGACAGATCGCGGCATAAACCATGCCTTTGTTCGACAAAACCTCACAGTTTGTTTCCGCAATACTGCGGCGCAATGGTGGACACGCCCCTTTCGCATGCATTAACCTGATGGTAGGGAAGCACCATGCAACATAACCTCGCAAAATATCACCTTGGTCAGGTTGTCCGGCACCGTCGCCACGCGTTTCGTGGAGTGATTTTCGACGTTGACCCGGCTTTTTCCAATACGGAAGAGTGGTATAGTGCCATCCCCGAGGAAATCCGCCCCCGCAAGGATCAGCCTTTCTATCATCTTCTCGCCGAGAATGATGAAAGCTTCTATGTCGCGTATGTATCCGAACAGAACCTGATTCTCGACGAGTCCGGCGAACCGGTCGAGCACCCGGATCTGGCCGAAATCTTCGGGGATTTCCGCGATGGCCATTATCCGTTACAGATTGCACTGAACTGATCCGGCGGGTCTGCGCGCGACCAGATAACAGACGATTCGCAAGATTTCCGATGAATCGCCGCGCCCGTTCAGATCAGGTTTTCGCCCGGCAACCAACGCGCTGAACGCAGAATTGTGCCCATCGAGGGCGGGCGCATCACCTGCTGATGCCCGGTAAACAGCCCCCTCATCTCAGGACAATTCGCGCAGCGGCATCGAAAACCGTAACACATTGCTGCCGCCCTCGCGCCGGTAGCAGACCTGGCTGGCAAGCTGGCGGATGATGAACCACCCGAACCCGCCTTCGGGCAGGTCCATCGGG
>PWWF01000388.1 GCA_003561595.1 Paracoccaceae bacterium
ACCACGTTCAACTGGTGCCTCTCGGCGGCTTGGCCGGTAGGTCCGGCCATCAACGCGGCCACATGGCCGAAACGGAACCGCGAATCCACCTCCATGACCTCATCCGCGCAGACCTCCCTGCCATTGAAGCGGAACCGCAACCTGTTGCCCTGTTTGATCGCCTGCACAACCTGCGGTTCACCGAGCACAGCTGACACCCGTTCATGGCAAAAGTGGTCGAAGTATCCCCGTTGGAGCGCAAGGTTCTGTCGGTCCGCCGCATATATGTTAAGATTCGCCATCCCACCCGGAAAAATATTATACATGAAGAAGATACCAGTCGCGGTGCCCTCCTCATCGGTAACCGAACTGAGGGAAAGCCCGGAATTCCAGGCGCGGAGCCTGTCCGGATCCTGCCGTTGCATCTGCGCGGTGAAGACAACATCATTGGCGCACCATGGGGCCGATGCACACGCCCAGGTGCCCGACCCGTCACCGCGCAGGCGCAGCGTGTTGCCCTGCCGATCGCGGTGGCCCAGAACCTCGCGCCATGACATGACCTGTTCCTCGGTGCCAAAGCCCCAGCCACGCAGCAGGTCTGGCCGGTTCAGATAAGCGCGCGCGCGTCCCATGGTGATACGGGGCCGGGCCACCATATCCCGTGCGACGGGAACCCCGGTGCAGGCCAGCGCGCGCTCGATCGCGGTCACGCTTGCCGATGGCCGGAACGACCGGAGCATTGCAAACGCACCGGCCACATGCGGTGCGGCCATCGAAGTGCCGGTCTTCGATGTCAGCGCGCGACGAGGCGCGGGCTGGGTCTGGGACGAATCCGCTGCCATGATTGATCGGCCCGGTGCCAGGAAAGCCACGGTGCTGTGATGGTTGGAACTGGTCCAGACCTCGTCATCCAGCGTTGTGTTTCCGACAGCCATGATGGAAGAAATGCAGGCAGGCGCGCCAATCGATCCATCGGTCGAGCCGTTGCCGGTGGTTGCAATGACGGCCACGCCTAGCGACCTGAGATTGTTGGCGGCAGCGGCAAGTCCGGGGAACTCTTCGTCACATTCTCCGTCAAAGCGCGGTCCGTTGGTGCCTGTGCCCAGGCTCATGTTGACGACTGCGATATTGTTGCGCCGTTGCCAGTTGGCAGCCTGCTCCAACCCGAGTTGGACATCGGTCCATGACGCGACGATGCAGGGCGTCAGCGGGTTGTTGCCACAGTTGTCGCGTTGCCGAAAGACATTGATCGGAATGATGTCGGCATCGCGCGCCATACCATGCGACATCGGCGGGTTCCCGAGATGCCCCCCGGCAATTGCGGCCACATGCGTTCCGTGCCCACACCCATTCGTGTCGGGGTCGCAATCCACCCCGGCCACGCCGCTGAACGGGGTGATCTGGGATGTTTCGCCATTCGGGCATGTGCTGGCGTGTGCAGCTGACTGTTCTGTATTGGAGAAACAGGCAGAAGCGGGGATCTTGGTGTTGAACTGAGGATCGGAAAACGCGAGATGGCCGCGCCAGACCCCGCTGTCGAGAACGGCAATTGCCTGACCGCGACCGCTGGCCCGAAGATTGGGCAGCCCCACCCATAGCCGCCGTGCATCGACATGGGCTGTGGACTCGCTCAGATCAAGATCGAAGGTGATGCTCTCGCGTATCGTGTCAATACCCTGCATCGAAAGAAGTGCCTGCAGATCCGCTTCATCCACTCTGACAGTCATGAAGGGCACCATGCGGGCCGGGTTGAGCACGGCCCCCTCGCTCAGACGCGCCGCGACGCGGGAATTCGCGCGGTCGATACGGGTATCCTGTGCCGCGATCTGTGCGGAGTCCAATTCGCCATGGACCACGAAATCCACATCCAGCCCGACAATCAGAACGAGGGCACCTTCCGCCCGGACACGGTCGAGCAAACTGGCCGCATCTGTCGTGACATAGTTGCCGTCCGGATCGGACATCATGAGAGACGGCCCGTCCTGCGCCTGAACGCCCGCCACAGGACCCAGACTAAGTGCAAAGGCGATTACCAGCGCCCTCGTGCATGTCGTGCTGCGCCGGGAAAATTGATCGTAGCTGAAACGGAACATGGTGAGCACCCCTGAAAAAAGATTTGTTGTTAACTTCCCGATCCAATAACATAATTCGAGCTTTCCGGCAATTTCGGCGGTGCAGGGGCCGCGCGCGTCGGGGTTCCGCGGGCCATCTGGCCCGTCAAAGCCGTCGCGCCCTATCCGCCCACCATGCCCTGCATGTCGAAAATGGGCAGCAGGATCGCCAGCACGATCACCAGCACCATTGCGCCCACGACGATCATGGACAAGGGCTCCAGCAGCACGCTCAGGCGCTTGCGCTCGGTGCGCAGCCAGCTTTCGGCCAGTTGTGCGGCGCGGCTGCTCATCGGGCCCAGCCGCGCGCTGGACTCGCCGGTTTCAAGCAACTGCCGCTCGACCGGGTGCAGGAAATCCAGGCCCATCAGTGCGCGGGCCAGATTGTCGCCCCGGTCCAGCGCGGCAACGGCCCCTTCGGCCTGGCGGCGGTGGCGGGCCACGGACAGCCCCGCGCCCGCATGTTCCAGTGCTTGCGGTAGTGGCACGCGGCTGTTGATGACCAGCGCCAGCGTGCGCAGATACTGCGCCGCCGCCGCCATGCGCATCAGCCGCCCCACCAGCGGCAGGCGCAACAGCACCCGGTCGCGCTGCGCCCGCCATGACGGAATGCGCGCCGCCGCCACGACCAGCGCCACCAGCCCCGCCAGCGCCACCGCGATCACCGGCCAATGCGCCGCGATGCCATCCACGATCCCCAGCACGAACAAAGTCAGCGGGGGCAGGGGCTCTCCCGAGGCTTCGAACATGCCGACGATTTCGGGGGCGACCGTGACCATAAGGATCGCGCAGACCGCAATCGCCATTACCGTCACGAAGGCCGGATACAGCAGCGCCGAGGTCACTTGCGCCCGCTCTCCCAGCGCGGATTCCAGATGCTCGGCCAGCGTGTCGAACACGGCCGCCATCTCGCCCGACCGTTCGGCAGCCGCGAGCGCGGCGATATACCAGGGCGGCAGATCGCGCGCCGCCAGCGCCACGGCCTGCGACAGCGCGGCCCCTTCCAGAAGCTGCGCGCGCAATTGCGCCGCAAAGCCCTGAATGCGCCGGTCAGGGGCGGCATCCTGCACCGCGGCAAGGGCGGCATCCAACGCCAGCCCCGCCCCCAGCAGCACCGCCATCTGCCGGGTAAAGACCGCCAGCATGTCGCGCCCGATCCGCGCGCGTCGCCCGCCCAGACGCAGCCCACCACCTGCGCCCGCCGTCTGCGCGCGGATATCGCCGGGCAAGAGCCCCATCGCCCCGATCCGGGCCGAGGCATCGGCGCCATCCTCTGCCAGCACGACACCGCGCTGCACACGACCCTCGGCCGTGTAGGCGGTATAGGCAAAGGATTTCACGGATCAGGGCCGATGACGCGAAACAGCTCTTCCGCGCTGGTCGCCCCGGCGGCCACCTTTTCCAGCCCCAGCCGGTACAGCCCGTCAAGCGAACTGACGCTCAGCCCCGCACCGCGCAGCGCGACGCGCAACTGGTGCTCGGAGGCGCCCTGATCGATTGCAGCGCGGATATCGTCGCTGATTTCCAGAATGTCGAACACGCCGACGCGCCCGCGATAGCCCGCGCCCTCGCAATGCGGGCAGGGCGTATCGCCGCCTTCGGTCGCGGACCATATCTGGTCGGGCACTTCCAGCCCGGCGCTCTGGAACCGCTCGGCCATCTCGGCGTCAGGCGGGTGCGGGCGCGCGCAGTCGGGGCAGAGCCGGCGCAGCAGGCGTTGGGCGATCACCCCGCGCAGGGTGGCCGAAATCAGGTAATTGTCCACGCCCAATTCGCGCAGCCGCACGATGGTCGAGAGCGGGTTGTTGGCATGGACCGAGGAAAAGACCAGATGCCCGGTCAGCGCGGCCTCTGCCGCGACCTGCGCGGTTTCGCCATCGCGGATCTCGCCCACAAGGATGACATCGGGGTCCTGCCGCAGCACCGACCGCAGCCCGCGCGCGAATGTCATGCCGATCTCGGAATTGACCTGACATTGCGAGATGCCGGGCAGTTCATACTCGATCGGGTCCTCGACCGTCAGGATGTTGCGCTGGCGCCGGTCGGCAAGCTGCAGCAGCGAATACAGAGTCGTCGTCTTGCCGCTGCCAGTGGGGCCCGTGGCCAGGATGATGCCATCGGGCTGGCGCGCCAGCCGGTTGAGCATGTCCTGCTGCGCGGACGCCATGCCCAGATCCTCGGGCGCCATCAGCCCCGCGCTGCGGTCCAGCAGCCGCAGCACGATCCGCTCGCCATAAGGGCCCGGCAGGGTCGAGATGCGCACATCGACCGCCTTGCCCCCCAGCGACAGCGCAATGCGCCCGTCCTGCGGCAGCCGCGTCTCGGCAATATCCAGCCCCGACATGACCTTGAGCCGTGACACGACACGCCGCGCGGGCACATCCGCGCGATCAAACGCCTGTTGCAGGCTGCCATCGACCCGGATGCGCGCGCGCAGCCCCTCGCCATGCGGCTCTATATGCAGGTCGGACGCGCCGACCCGCATCGCGCGGCGCAGGATCTGGTTCACCAGCTTGACGACGGGCGCTTCCTCGGCATCTTCCAGCAGGTCGCGCGGGGCGGCATCGCGGATTTCGCCGTCATATTCGAATTGCAGCACATCCTGCGCGATCTGCCCCTGATCGCGGTCATAGACCCGCGTCAGGCGGTCCTGAAAGGCGCGGGCCTCCAACGCTTGCGGGTCCAGTTCGCTGCGGGCCAAGGCGCGGGCCAGCCGCAGCCCCTGCGCGCTGGCCTCGGGGCCGGTGACAAGCTGGCCGCCATCCAGCACGACCTGATGATCGCGCGCAAAGGCAAAGGGCAGGGGGTGGCGCTGTGCGGGTCCGGGTGCGCCGCTGTCCGGTTTGTCCGCCTTATTGCCCGACATTGGTCTGCAGGCGCGGGGGCAGGGCCGGATAAAGCCGTTCGCGCACCACCTTGTCCACGAAAAGCGAATCGAAGGGCTGGTTCAGATCGACCCCGTCAAAGGGAAACCCGCTGCGCTGGGGCGAGGGGCGGCGCTGCGGATCGCGCTGGTTGATCTGGCGCGTCACCGATTCGGACCTGCGGGCGATGTCGCGGGTCACCGACTCCGCATCCTGACCCGAGCGGATCACGCGCGGGCGCAGCATCACCAGCAGCACGCGCTGTTCCTCATCGACATTCGAGGACCGGAACAGATTGCCGATAAGGGGCAGGTTGCCCAAGCCCGGAACGCGCTGATCCGAGGTGCGCGAGCTGTCCTCCATCAACCCGCCCAGCACGATCACCCGGCCATCGCCGACCAGCACATTGGTCGCCAGATTGCGCCGCGCCGTGATCTCGCCCCCCGCCGCGGCAGAGGCGCCGGTCAGGTTGGACGCCTCTTGTGCGATGGCCATGCGCACCTGATTGTCGCTTGTGATCTGCGGGCGCACTTTCAGCGACAGGCCGACATCGCGCCGTTCGATGGTCTGAAACGGACGCTCGGGCGTCGCGCTGTCGCCCACTGTTGCGAAAGAGCCTGTGACAAAGGGCACATTCTGCGCCACCACGATTTCGGCTTCCTGATTGTTCAGCGTCGTCACGGCGGGGGTAGAGAGCAGCCGTGTGCTGCGTTCGCTGGCAAGCGCACCCAGCAGCCCCGCGAAATCGGTGCCCCGGACACCGACGGCACCACCGCTTCCGAAATTGGGCGTATTGCCCGACGCAGCTGCACTCAACAGCCCCAGAAGCGAACTGCGCCCATCCAGCGAAAAAGAGGTGCCGCCCCCGATCGCGTCATTCAGAATGCCGCCGAACTGCACCGAAATGTCCGAAAAGCTGCCCGCCGACAGCTCGAAGATGACAGCCTCGATCAGCACCTGCGCGGGTTCGCGATCCAGCGCGCGCACAGCATTGACGATATCCTCGATCTCATCCGAGGGCGCGCTGATCAGCAGCGCATTCGTTTGCGGTTCGGCCGTGATGCTGGCCGCGTTCGAACGGTCGTCATTCTCGCCCAGTTGCGGCAGGGATTGGCGCAGCACCTCGGACAGGGGCTCGGCCTCGGCATAGTCCAGATGCACCACGCGCGAGACGCGGCGCCGCTGCGGCGTGTCGATCTGGCGCAGCAGATCGCGCACGCGCTGGCGGAAATCATTGGGGCCGGACATGATGATCGCGTTCGCGCGCCGGTCGGCAGACAGGCTGGCCCCACTGGGCACGATGGCCAGAGTCTCGATGACCGTCACCGTGTCCTCGGCATCGGCATGGTCCAGGCGGATCGTTTCGATCTCGCGGGTGCGCGGGGTGTCGAGCTGGCGGATGACATTGGCGATCCGGTCGATATTCTCGCGCCGGTCCGACAGCACCAGCAGCCCTGACGAATACACCGGCGTCAGCACGGCGTCATCGGGCAGAAGCGGCAGCACCACATCAAGCAGCTCATCCAGATTCTCGCTCTCGACCGGCAGGACACGGGTCTCGAATGTGCTGCGCCCGCCGGGGCCAGAGGCGCGCAGGCTGCGCGCATCGCGCATCGGCACGATCCGGTCCACATCATCCCCCGGCACGATGGTCAGGCCGTTCGATTCCAGCACATTGTCAAAGATCTCGAGGATCGCATCCGCCGAGACGGGCGCCGGGGCCACAACACTTACAGTGCCCGACACCCCAGGATCCACAATGAAATTGCGCTGCGTCTGTTCGGCCACGATCTCGACAAAGCTGCGCAGTTCGACATCGCGCAGATCAAGCCGGATCTCAGCGCGCGCAGGCAGCGCGGACAGCACAAGCGCCAGAAGCACCAGCAGCCATGCCGCGCCCCGCAGGGCCGCAGGCCGCGCCCATGACGCTGAATGTACGGGGTGTTGTGGCGTCATCGCGGCAGACAATCACTGACCCATTTCTTCGGGGGTCGGCTCGTGATCGTCATCGACCATGTGGTCCCATTCGTCATCCCATTGCCCATCCCAGCCGTCATCCCAGTCTTCGTCTTCCCATTCCTCATCCAGAATGTCCTGCATGGCCCGGTCCCAGGCATCGTCCCACGCGTCGTCCCAGTCATTCAGCCATTCGTCATCGGACAGGTCATCATTCAGAGCAGAAGGGTCGGGGTCACTGGATACCGCCTCTGACGCGGCTTCGGCAAGCTGCATGTCCACAGGGTGATCGTCCCCTGTCCCCGGCGGTACAATCAGCGAGATGCTGCCATCGTCATGCTGAACGCGCACTTCGCCCGCGGCAACTGCGATCACCTCGCCACCGCCGGGCAGGATGCTGCCCTGCCGCACGATCAGTTCCTCGCCCGAATCGCGGATAAAGGCCAGATCGGCCCCGGCACCCAGGACAGAGCCGGTCAGCCTGTAGTCTTCGCTCACGAAGGGACCCGGATCAGGTTCTTCAGGGGCAGCGGCCTGAGGCTCGGGCGCGGGTTCCTCGACTTGCGGCGGCGGGGGGGTGCCGAAAATGGCGGGCCAGTCTGCGCCCAACGTGTCGGTGGATGCCTGCCGGATGGTCGGGGCAGTCGCGCGATCCGGCAGATGCGCCCGTAACGGCGCCCCCCCGAGCGGCGCAATCTCGAGTTGCGCATCCGGGGTGCTGCGCGCAAGACCTTTGCCGGGGTGCAGCACGCCCGCGCCAAACACCCCGAACGCGACGGCACCTAGGGCAAGGCTGACATGCCCGAACGGGCGCAGCGTGCGATTGGGACGAAGCTGTTTCAAAAGACCTCTGCAAACATGACCGGATATTCTGAAGGACCAGAATATCGCACTGGGAACCTTGTTGCATAATGAACCTTTCGCACCCGTCGATCAAGCATTGCCTGTATCGGGGTCCGCGCGTTCTGAAGGCGGTGCATTCCGGCATCAGGAGGCCCTTGTTGCGACGGCCATGGTTGAAAACCAATAGGCAAACAGCGCTTGATCTTGTAGCCTGACAGCGAAAACACTTGCACATCTTGCGGACGGGCTGTTCCGGCGCCTGTCCCGGTGCCAATGATAACAGGTCGGCCTGACCCGGCATCCACCCGGGCGCGCAGGTCGCGGATGAGGGGTGCGGAACGTGGTCAATCTGGTACATGATGCGATGCGGCCTGCGGGGTGGCGCGCGCGGTCAGCAGGCTTGCCGATGCTGTGTGTCGCGATGCTTCTGGCGTCCTGCGAACCGGCGGGCACGCTGGGCGGGTCGAGCGGGTCGGCGAATGATTATCTGGTCGCGCGGCAGGCGCTCGAGACCGGGAATTACGCGCTGGCAATCCGGCGGTATGAGCGGTTGATCGACCAGGCCGGCACATCGGCCGGGCGGCTGCAACTGGAATACGCCCACAGCCTGCTGCGCGCCGGGCAGTTCGAACGCGCGATCGCAAGCAGCAGCGAATTGTTGCAGGCATCCGATGGCAGTGTTGCCGCCAATGCGCGCGCCGTGCGCGGGACCGCGCGGCATGAAGCGGCGCGCAGCATGATCGCGCAGGGGCAATCGGGGTCCGAGGCGCGCAGCCTGCTCGAAGGCGCGCGCAGCGATCTGGGTGCCTTCGTCGAAAGCCACCCGCAGCTTGATGCAGCGGGCGCCATGGCCGCGCGGTTGCAGATGATCGCTTCCGATCTGCGCGGACTGGGCTGAGCGCCGCGCCGCCTGCGACAGGACTTGAAGGCACGATCCATGACCAACCCGCTCTATGATGCCCTGTTCGCGCCGCTGTCGGGGCAGGACCGGGGGTTTCTGCACCTGCCCGATGGCCGCGAAATAACGGCCGCAATGTTTCACGACATGACAGCGCGAAGCGCGAATGCCCTGCGCGCCACCGGGCTGCGGCCCGGGGACCGGGTTGCCGTTCAGGCCAGCAAAAGCCCCGAGATGCTGGCGCTTTACGCGGCGACGGTTGCGGCGGGGCTGGTGTTCCTGCCCCTCAACACCGCCTATACCCCCGAGGAACTGGCCTATTTCCTGTCCGATTGCGCGCCAGGCCTGCTTCTGGTGGACCCGGATCGCGCGGACATATGCGCGCCTCTGGCCGAGCGCCATGGCGCGCGCCTGGAAACACTGGGGCCGGGCGGCAGTTTCGACGCATTGGCAGCAACGCAATCCACCGACTTCACGCCCGCACCGCGCGCGGGCGATGATCTGGCCGCGCTGCTATACACTTCGGGCACGACCGGGCGGCCCAAGGGCGCGATGCTGACGCAGAAAAATCTGCTCTCGAATGCCCGCGCGCTGGTCGATGCCTGGCGCTTTACCCGCGATGATGTGCTGCTGCACGCGCTGCCGATCTTTCACACGCATGGGCTGTTCGTGGCCACCAATACAGTGGCGCTGGCCGGGGCCAGCATGCTGTTTCACCCAAGGTTCGATCTGGACCAGATCATCGCGGCCCTGCCGCGCGCCAGCGTGATGATGGGCGTGCCGACCTTTTATACGCGGCTGTTGCAGGACAGCCGCCTTGACCGCGATCTGGCCGCGCATATGCGGCTTTTCATCTCGGGCTCTGCGCCGCTTCTGGCGGAAACGCATCGCGACTGGCAGGCGCGCACGGGCCATGCGATACTGGAACGCTACGGCATGACCGAAACCAATATGCTGACCTCGAACCCGTATGAGGGCGCGCGCCGTGCGGGCACTGTGGGCCAGCCCCTGCCGGGGGTGGAGCTGCGGATCGCCGCGCCCGACACCGGCACCCCGCTGCCGCAGGGCGAGACCGGCATGATCGAGGTGCGCGGCGCATCGGTCTTCAAGGGTTACTGGCAGATGCCGGAAAAGACCGCCGAGGAGTTCCGCGCGGACGGGTTCTTCATGACCGGCGATCTGGGGCGGATCGATGGGGACGGCTATCTTCATATCAGTGGACGGGCCAAGGATCTGGTCATCTCGGGCGGATACAACATCTATCCCAAAGAGGTCGAGCTGCTGCTGGACGAGATGCCGGGCGTGCTGGAAAGCGCTGTGATCGGCGTGCCGCACCCCGATTTCGGCGAAGCGGTGCTCGCGGTGCTGGCGCCGACGGGGGCGGGGCCGGATATTGCGGCGATCCGGGCCGCGATTGCCGACAGGCTGGCGCGCTACAAGCAGCCCAAGGCCTATGTCACGCTGCCGGAACTGCCGCGCAACACGATGGGCAAGGTGCAGAAAGCCGCCCTGCGCAAGGATTACGCGCAGTATTTCACGGACGAGTGCACGTAGCGCGCACGCTCACCCGACCAGCACGCGATTCAGCACATCGGCCAGTTCCTGCCGCTGCACGGGTTTGGGCAGCGTATCGACAAAGCCCGCATCCAGATAATCGGTCACCTGATCGGCCATGACATTTGCGGTCGCGGCGATGGCCACGGGCATGGGGCGGCCTGTGCGCGTGGCCTCTTCCTGCATGACGCGCAGCGCCTGCAAGCCGTCCATGACCGGCATCGAGATATCGAGCAGCATCAGATCGAACTCCTGCGCGCGCCACATGTCGCAGGCCTGCGCGCCGTTTTCGGCAAACCCGGCCTCCAGCCCCGAGCGGGACAGCATCAGCGCCAGAATCCGGCGATTGGTCGCATTGTCATCGGCCACCAGCACCCGGCGCCCGCGCAGCTTGTCGGCAAAGCCCGCGACCGGGTCCGTGGCCGATGTATGCAGTGCGCCCGTCTCATCCGGATCCGACGCGACGGGCACGACAAGGCGCACATCCGCCCGCGTGCCCTTGCCGGGTGCGCTGTCGATGCGGATTTCGCCCTCCATCAACTCGATCAGATTGCGCACGATGGTCATACCCAGCCCGCTGCCGCCAAAGCGCCGGGCCGTGCCGGCCTCTGCCTGCTCGAACGCGTCGAAGATGCGCTGCACCTCTTCGGGTGACATGCCGATGCCAGTATCGATCACGCTGAACTGCAACTCGCGCGGGTTGGTCGAATCGATCAGCAGCGTGACCGACCCCGATTGCGTGAACTTGATCGCATTGCTGAGCAGGTTCTGCAGGATCTGGGTGATGCGGGTTTCATCGCCCATCCGGCGATTGCGCGCGCCGGGCGCAAAACGGATGGCAAACTCGACCCCCTTGGTCCGGGCATTCGCGCCATGCAGCGAATCGATCCGGTCAACCAGTACATCCATGTCGAAGGGCCTGCGCTCCAGCCCCAGCTTGCCGGCCTCGACCCGCGAGATGTCCAGAATGTCATTGAGCAGGCTCAGCAGACTCCAGCCTGAATCGCGGATGGTGCGCAGCATGGCGGCCTGTTCGGGGCTCAGATCGGTATCGGCCAACAGATCGGCCATGCCCAGAACGCCGTTCAAGGGCGTGCGGATCTCATGGCTCATATTCGCGAGGAACTGGGATTTGGCGCGGCTCGCCGCCTCTGCCGCCTCTCGCGCGCGGATCATCTGGGTGATGTCCACGCGCAGGCCCACGCGCCCGCCCTCACGCGTGCGGGTGTCGCGGATGCGCACGATCCGCCCATCGCTGAGGGTTTCTAACAGCGGTGCATCCGCCAGATGGTGCCGGGCCAGCGCGGCGGCGATCCATGCCTCGGGCGTGCGATCACTGCGGTCGACGATCTCGCCGGTCTCGATTGCGCGGAGCAGGATATCCTCGAATGTCGCGCCCGGCACCGCAGCGGCAGAGGTCTTGGGATAGAGCTTGCGATAGCGCTCATTCGCCAGCACCAGCCGGTCCTCGGCGTCGAACAGCAGGAACCCGTCATCCAGCGCCTCGACCGCATCGACAAGCTGTTGGCGCGCGCGGGCGGCCGCAGCTTCGGCAGCGCGGGCCTGTTCGCGGGCCTGATGCAATTCGGTGATGTCGACGCGCAGCCCGACGCGCCCGCCATCGGCGGTGGGCTGTTCCACAAGCTGCAGGACCGTGCCATCGCACAATTGGGTGACCATGGGCTTGCCTTCGCGATAGGCGCTCAGCCGTTCCTGCAGCCATTCCTCTTCACGCCCGATCGCTTCGACATGATACCCCTTCTCGAGCCCGGCGCGCATGATCTCTTCCAGCCGAATGCCGGGAACGATGGCATCCGCGTTGTCCTTGTGCAATTCGCGGTAGCGCTTGTTGGCCAGCACCAGCCGTTCCTGCGCGTCGAAATGGACGAACCCGTCCTTGAGCGCATCGATCGCCGCGACCAGCCGTTCCTGCCCGGTCTGCCGCCCCAGCGCCGTGGCGTAGTTGTTGGCCGTGGTTGCCAATGCATCGATGACCTGCGGCGACCAGCACTCGAACGCGCCATCCCCCGGCATGTGACAGATATCAAAGCCCAGAAACCCGACGCAATGGCCGTCCGTGATCACCGGAAAGCAGCACATCGCCGCAATCTCTTGCGGGTGCAGAAGCGCGCGCTCCGCATCGGTCATGTGCTCGGGCGATTGCAGCACGAAATCGGTGCCCTGAATCAGATGGCTGGCCAGACGCTCCATCCCGACTGCGCGCAGGTTCTGGTTTTGCAGGATGGGGTTGTCGACATAGGGCTCGACCGTGCCATCGCACCATTCAAACACCTGCGAGATGATGCAATCGGCCCCGTCATCCCCGATCCTGACAGGCTGGTCCAGCATGAAGGCATAGGCGCGGTTGACCCCTGCGGCCTGTCCCACCTCGGCCAGCATGCGGTTGCGTTCGGTCACGATGTCATCGCTGCCCAGCAGACGCCGCGAGAAATCGGCGACAGCGGCCAGAATATCCTGCTGGCGTTTGTATTCGGTGATATCGGTCTCAACAGCGATAAAGCCGATATGCCGCCCGTCCTGATCGCGCCGGGGCTGGATTTCCAGACGCAGCCAATATTCCTGCCCCGAGCGGCTGCGGTTCAGGATATCGGCGGCCACAGGCTCGACCTTGTCCAGCGCGCGGCGGATGCGGGCGACCGTGTCGGGGTCGGTACGGTCACTGTGCAGAAAGCTGCCGGGCTTGCGTCCGCGCACCTCATCCAGGCGCCAGCCGGTGCGGGCCTCAAAGGCCGGGTTGACCCATTCGATCAGCCTGTCGCAGTCGGAGATGATGACCAGGTTGCGGGTATGGCGCGCGACATCGCCCAACTGCTTGAGGGTTTCGAGCTGTTCGCGCTCTTCGGTGATATCCTCGATGAAATTGCAGATGATCCTCCGCCCGTCCTGTGACGGCAGTTGCATCCCGCGCAGCCGCACCGGATAGCGCCCGCCATCCTTGTGCGCAAAGGTCTTCGTGACCGGGCTGTAGGCGCCGGTTTCGCGCAGCTCTGCCTGCGCGCGGGTGTCATCCTCCGGGTTTTCGGGCAGTGCGAAGTCGCGGTAGTCGAGTTTCAGAAACTCCTCACGCGTATAGCCGGTCGGGGCCAGCATGGCGGGGTTGATATCGATTGTGGCGCCGGTGTCCAAATCATGCAGCGCAATGCCCACCGGCGAGGTTTCGACCAGCGCGGAATAGAGCGCATCGCGTTCGCGCACCTGCGCCTCGGCTGCGACCCGGTCGGTTATGTCACGGATGACAAACACATAGCCCGGTTTCTGACCGTCAAAATCGGCCATGCGCGGGGCGGCGGACAGCTCGAACCAGGCCGGGCCATGCGGCATGTCAAGCTGGTAGTCCAAGCCCCGGACACTGCCTTTTTCCGTCGCGACCTGCATTGCGTGCCGGCTCAACTCTGCCAGTTCCGGGGGCAGGACCTCTTCGGGGGTGCGGCCCAGAAACGACTCTCGCATCAGGAGCAGCCCCTGTTCATGGCTTGTATGGGCGTCAATGTAGCGGCCTTCGGCATCAAGCTCGAGCAGGATATCGGGCATGGTGTCCAGCTTCGCGCGCAGACGCGCCTGGGCGCGGCGCAGTTCCTGTTCCTCGGCCTTGCGCTCGGTGACGTCGCTGACAACCGCGATGGTCGTTGCCAGCTTGCCATCCGCATCATGGCGCGCCCGGATCGAGGCGCTGACCCAGATCGCGGTGCCATCGACGCGCAGCAGGCGCAGATCATGCCGCGCGGCCACACCCGATGCCCGCGACAGAAACAGGGCTAATGCTGTTTCGCGGCGCGACGCTTCCAGAAAATCGGTAAAGGCGCGGCCTGTCAGATCCTTCACGCCCAGCATTTCGGCCATGCGGGGGTTGGCATAGCGGGTGGTGCCTGTCGCATCCAGCACCCAGATCCCGTCATGCGCCAGTTCGACGATATCGGCGAAATCGCACAGGCGCGCGCGTTCATCGCGCCGCGCGGTGATATCCTCGAACGT
>PWWF01000172.1 GCA_003561595.1 Paracoccaceae bacterium
CCACATGCGCGTCATGCCCGGCCTCGGCCAGCGCGGCATCGAACACACGCGCAATCGCGCGGCGGCGCAGATCGGGCTTGAACACCTTGCCCACGGCGGTCTTGGGCAGTTCGGGCAGCACTTCGATATGTGCAGGGACCGCCGCGCGTTCGGATATGCGTTCGCGGGCATGGGCCATCAGGTCCTTGGCGGTCAGGGACCCGGCGCCCACCAGTTCGACATAGGCGCAGGGCAGTTCGCCCGCGCGCGCATCGGGCTGGCCGATGGCGCCTGCGAAACTGACCTGCGGATGCGACAGCAATGCCTCTTCAATCTCGGCGGGGTCGATATTGTGCCCGCCCCGGATGATCAGATCCTTCTGCCGCCCCGTGATCCACAGAAAGCCGTCACTGTCCAGCCGCCCCAGATCGCCCGTGCGCAGGAAGCCATCGACATACAGATCGCGGTTCTTGGCATCCTCGGTATAGGTGGGGGGTGTGACGCCGGGGTTCTCGATACAGATCTCGCCCACTTCATCGGTGGCGCAATCCTTGGGCGTGCCATTGTCGAAGCGCAGGATGCGCAGCTTCGTGTAGGGCAGGGGCAGGCCGACCGAGCCCACTTTCTTCTCGCCCTCGACCGGGTTGCAGGACACAAGGCAGGTGGCCTCGGTCAGCCCGTAGCCTTCGGCGATCTGCACGCCTGTGGCAGCCTCGAACCGTTTATAAAGCTCGCGCGGCAGCGCGGCCGAGCCGGAAATGCCTGTGCGCAGGGTCGAGATATCGGCATCGACCTTGCGGCTCATCAGGGCTGAAAGCGCCGTTGGCACGGTGATCATGAACGTCACGCCCCAGCGTTCGATCAGCTTCCAGAAATTGTCGAACACCCCATCGCCGCGATAGCCCTGCGGGGTGGGAAAGACGACATGCGCGCCCGACATGATGCAGCACATCAGGATCGGATAGGCGGCAAAGACATGAAACAGAGGCAAGGGGCACAAGAGCACATCGCGTTCGTTGAACAACAGCTCCGCGCCCAGCCAGCCATTATAGAGCATCCCGCTATAGCGGTGCTGCGCCATCTTGGGCATGCCGGTGGTCCCGCCCGTGTGAAAATAGGCGGCGACCCGGTCCGCTGCCGTCGGCGTGAAATCAAGGCCGTCGCTGCGCTGCCCGGCCAGCGCGCTGTGGAAATCCAGGATGCGGGCGCTGTGGCTGGCCGGGTTGCGCGGGCGGATGAACGGGACGATCCAGCTTTTGGGGGGCGAGAGATGGGGCAGCAGGTCAATTTCCAGCACCGTTTTCACGCTTGGCGCGTGGCGCAGCGCCTCGGCCACTTTCTGCGCGACATCGGTCTTGGGGAAGGGGCGCAGGGTGACGACGACTTTCGCACCCGTCTCGCGCAGCAGCGCCGCGATCTTGGCGGGTTCCAGCAGCGGGTTGATCGGGCTGACCCGGCCTGCGGTCATTGCGCCCAGAAGCGTGATGGCCGTTTCATTCAGCGTGGGCAGGATATAGGCGACGGTGTCATCTTCACCCACACCAAGGCTGTGAAACAGATTGGCCGCCTGCGTGACCTGCGCGTGCAACTCGGCCCATGTCAGCGTCTGGGCCTTTGCGCCGGGGGTCGCGAATATCTGAAAGCTGGTGGCGGGGCGGTCGCCATGCCGGTCCGCCGTGCGCGCCAGCGCGTCATGCACTGTGACAGGCACGTCCCGGTCGGCCCAGGGGCTGTCCTGTTCCAGTGCGCGCAGATCGGCATTGGTCCGGAATACGGTCATGCGGTCCTCCCATCCTCTTCCTCAGGGGTAATCTGAGCATTGATCCCCCTGTCCTGCAAGGGCGCAGGCCTAAAAGGCGCGGAAGGTCATGGTGGTCAGCGTGCGCGAGATGCCGGGAATATCGAACAGCCGGTCGCCGAGGTAATGGCCCACATCCTCGCCATCGGGGATATAGACCTTGGCGATCAGGTCGAAATCGCCCGAGGTGGAATAAAGCTCGGACACGACCTCGCGGTCATAGATGGCCTCGGCCACCTTGTAGGTCTGGCCGGGCGTGCAGCGGAACTGGACAAAAACGCAGCGCATGGGGGCTCCTTTGGGGTTGGGCCGGGGGCAGGCGGGGTGTGGGGGCGTTGCCCCCGTCGCGCAAGGCGCGACTCCCCCAGGATATTTGGACAAAGATGAAACACAAGGGCGTGTCAGTCGGCCCCGTCAAGCTGCAGGGGCGCCGGGGGGGCGGCCAGATCCTCGGTGGTGAGCGGGGTTCGGGGGCGGGCGAGGCGGTTGCGGATGACCCAGTGCAGCCGGTGTTCGGCGCGGGTGATGGCGACATAGGCCAGCCGTTTCCACAGCGGGATGTCGGCCTCGGACCGGCCAGAGCGGGCGGCGGCGAAGAGATCGGGGGCAAAGACCTGCACATCGGGCCATTGCGAGCCCTGCGCCTTGTGGATGGTGCAGGCCGCGCCATGCACGAAGGCCGCGCCCATCGTGGCGGCATAGGGGATGAAGGGTTCTTCATCCGGGTCGGTTTCGATCTTGATGATCGAGGCGACCGAGATCTGCGGCTCATCCGCGCCGAAGATATGCAGGCGCGAGAAGCCGGGTTTTCGGCCGGGCCCCAGATAGACGACCTGCGCGCCCTTGATCAGGCCGCGCGCTTCCAGATCGATGCGTTTCTTGCGGTGTTTCAGCGGCAGCTCCAACCCGTCGCAGATCAGCGGCTCGCCCGCAAGAAGGGCGGTTTCCGGCGCTTCGTGCGCGGCGCGAAAGGCCGCGATCAGGCGCAGGCGGGTGGCGTTGCGCCAGACCAGCACGGGCGAGCGCGCCATCAGATCGCTGTTCACGCGTTCGGCCAGCACCACACGGTCATCGCTGCGGGCGGCCTGGGCCACCTGTTCCTCGAATTCCTCGAACCCCAGCGCGGGATCGGCCAGCGCATGGGCCAGATCGAGGATGGGATTGCCTTCGGCCTGGCGGTGGATGCGCGAGAGGGTCAGGCGCGCGGGCGCGGGCAGGCGGTCAAAGACCATCTCGCCCGACTGGCCCACGGGGGCAAGCTGCGCAGGGTCGCCGAACAGGACCAGCGTGGCGAAAAGCTCCTTGAGATCCTCGAGTTGGCGGGCATCGAGCATCGAGCTTTCATCAACAAAGCCGATATCCAGCGGGTCCTCGCGCCGTTTCCAGCCGGTGATGAAATCCGACCCGCGCAGCCCGGCCGCAGCCAGCGCGCCGGGGATGGATTTGACCTGTTCATAAAACGCATGCGCGCGGTCGAGCGCAGTATCGGTCAGCCCTTCGATCGTCGGGCGGGGGATATTGCCGCTGAGCCATTCGGCGATGCGTTCATATTCGGGGTCATAGACGGGCGTGTAGAGGATGCGGTGAATGGTGGTTGCGGGCACGCCGCGTGTGCGCAGCACCGAGGCGGCCTTGTTCGTGGGGGCCAGCACGGCGAGGCTGCGCTTCTCGCGCCGTCTGCGCCCCTCATACTCGCCCGAGACGATCTCGACCCCGGCCTCGCGCAGCGCGTTGGTCAGACGCGCGAGCAGCATCGTCTTGCCCGAGCCCGCCTTGCCCATGATCGCGCGGGTGGTCTGGCCGGTATCCGGGGCGGGCAGGCAATGGCCTTCGGTCAGGTCCACCCCGGCGGCCCCCAGAACTTCGGCAAGGGCATCCCAGGCCACGGCCTGATCGTCGGAAAAGGGCAGAACATGCAGCGTCATGGGCAAACCCTATCGCATCCGGTCGCGGAGTGGCAGGGCAATTTGTGTGCTGCGCGCGGGCAAAGCGGCCGCGCGCAGGTCAG
>PWWF01000424.1 GCA_003561595.1 Paracoccaceae bacterium
CGCGCCCCCGGCGGCATAGTGGCGGATGACCTGTTCGAGCGTCTGGAACCGCCCGTCATGCATGTAAGGCGCGGTCACAGCGACATTGCGCAAGGACGGGGTCCGCACGCGCCCCCGGTCGCGCGGGTTCAGGGTGACTTCCTCCATCCCGACCGAGGCGCCAAGGCCGGTATTGTGAAACCCCATCTCGGGCATGGCACTGCGCGAGGTGAGCAGATTGTTGCTGAAATTCAGCCCCAGATGGCAATGGTAGCACTCCAGCCGATGATCGAAGAACAGATCCATCCCGCGCACCGCCGCGTCGGACATGGCCATGCGGTCGCCACCATAGACAAAGGCATCATAGGGGCTGCCCACGGAAATCAGCGTCCGCTGAAACGCGCCAAGCGCGCGGGTGATCGTGAACAGGTCAGCCTGCGAGCGATCAGGGAAGGCCCGCGCCTGTTCGTGGCAGGATGCGCAGAACATGGTGCCATCGACGGATAGCCGCTGGTCATAGAACAGATGCCGGCCCAGATCGACCAGCGCATCGCACATCACTGCATCGCCGGGCACTGGCGGAGGTGGTCATATCCACATTGGCCTCGGCCAGCACCGGCGCCACATCGAAGATGACTGTGTTCGCAGCAGGGTCGAAACTGTCGAAACGCACATCCAAAAGGTTCGGATTGGCGCAAGCCTCTGTCGGCGGAACCGTGCGGGCCTCTGAGGCGCAGCCGGTTGACCCCAGATGCAGCGCCCAGCCGCGATTGGCCTCATCCGTCACCGGCAACCCGGTCGAGGCCACCTCGACCGTGGACTCGGTCACGCCGATGCCGTCATAGGCCTGTGCGCAGGTGAAGGGGGTGCCAGCCATCTCGGCGGCGAAATTGATGGTGACGGGTTGGTCGGCCAGCGCAGCCGCGGCGAGTGCGGTCACAGCCGCAAGAGCGAAGATACGCATGATGGGTCTTTCTTGAATGATAGGGGTGTCACCGGAAACGCAAGCGCCACCGGGTTTCAGCGATCAGACAAGAAACAGCGGCGGGCCGCGTGGGCTGTGCGCGCGCGCCAGCACATGGCCTGCGGCGGGTAGGTCCAGCGCGGCCACGCGCAGCGCAACGCCTGCGCCAGAAGCATCCGCACCCAGAGCCATGATCTGCGCCAGCGTGCAGACAGGACAATCCTCGGCCATGCCCTGCGGGCCACTTTGCGTGACGCAAAGATCCTCCAGTTCGCCACCCATCTGGATATAGGCGGCCAGCATCGGATCGGCAGGCAAGGCAGGGGCATGTTGATGACCAAACCCAAGCACCATCAGCGCCAGCGCGAGAAGCGCAGCGGTCAGACGGTTCGAAATGGTTCGGCGCATATGCATGTTATCGTGTTACTTCGGTTCCGCCATTGGATCAAGCACTTGTGACCGTCTCACACCTCATCCTCCGGGTCCAGAATCGGGTCCAGCACCAGCAGAAGCCGCGCCTCGCCGGTGTCTGCGATAGGCGGCGAGGGGTGTTTCAGCAGGCTGGGCGGTGTCGTGGGCCAACGCATCCCGAGCAGGATGATGGGCTGGCCTGTGGGTACGGTATGGATCCCTTCGGGCTCTGCGCCGCGCGGGGCAAGCCCCAGTTGCGTGCCCGTGCCGGGATAGGTGCAGACCAGCCGCGCGGTGACATTGTCCACATGGAATTCGCGGCAGGCGTTGCCGGTCACGACCTCCAGCCGCAAGCGCAGCCATGGCGCGTTGAGCGTCGCAGCGAAGGCTTCGGCCAGGCGGTGGGATCGCGCTCGACGACCGGGCGCAACCAGGGGTCGAGCGTCCGCAAACGCTCCGGGGGAGCGTTTGCAGCGCAGAACGCGCCAATCTTCCTGCTGGTCCCGCAGGTCAAGCCGCCGAAGCGGCTGGATCTGGCACGGGATGCAGAGCGGGCGCATGAGGCGGTACTGGGGGTGATCGGGCTTACAAGTATGGCGCGTCAGGAGCGGCACCAATACACGGCGGGTTCAATCAGCCTTTCAGACAGTTACGACGACATAGTCATCCTGCACTGATACGGAATATATCTCGAGCGTGTATGGCCCTTCCTCAAGTGCGGCACCGGGACAGATCTTCACGCCAAAACTGCGCAGTTTCATCCGGGTCGGATCGCACCAAGACTTGCCCGTTTGCAAATCAAATTCCCAGCCATTCCAAGGGCAGCGCACCATCTGGCCTTCGCGCTCGATCCTGTATTCGCCAGGTGTTTCGGACACAACGACACCCCCCACTTGTCCGCGCGAGAGGCTTGCGCCTTCATGAGGGCAACGGTCCGCGATAGCCGAAAGCTGCCGCCGACATTGAACACGGCAATCGCGCGTTTGCCGATCATGACGCGTTTGGCCGCGCCGGGCGGCAGGTCCGAAAGGGCGCAGACCACATGCTCGCTCATGATGCTGCCCCCTCCAGCCGGAACAACCGGACCGCGTTGTCCCGCAAAAGCATCCCGCGCTCATCGGGTCTGAGGGGCAGGCGGAACGCGTAGTCGGGATGGTCGAAATCCCAATGCGGGTAATCGGTCGAGAAGAGCAGTCGGTCTATACCCGCCCAGCGCAGAATATCGTCAAGCTGAGAAGAGAGTGGCGGTTCTTCCACCGGCTGCGTTGTCAACCACACATGGTCGCGGATGTATTCCGATGGACGTCGTTTGAGATGGGGCACTTCGCCCCGGTGCCGTTCCCACTCACGGTCCAGTCGCCAGACCAATGCCGGAAGCCAGGCAAAGCCCCCCTCGACCAGCACAACCTTGAGCTTTGGAAACGCGTCGAACACGCCTTCGAAAATCATGCTGACAAGTGCTGTTTGCGCAGCGTGGGAGAAGGCGAAATGCTCTTCGATATAAAATGACGTCCATTCTCCAGCATCTTTGCGCTGCCAGCCCGCACCGGCGCATGGCCGGGCAACATCATGCCCAACGCCTCCGAGACGATATGCATCGAATTCGCGGTGCCCATGCCCGCGCAGACACCGGGGCTGCGGATGGCGCGGTCTGCCATCTCGCCCAGGTCTTGCACGCTCATGCGCCCGGCGGCGACATCGGTCGACTGCAGAAACACGTCTTCGATATCGACATGGCGGCCGCGCCATTCTCCACTGGCCTGATACCCGCCTGAAGCAAGGATCGTCGGGATGTTCAGCCGCGCGGCTGCCATCAGTTGCCCCGGTGCCGTCTTGTCGCAACCCGCAAGACAGATCATGCCATCAAGCTGCGTGCCTTCGACCTGAACCTCGATGTGATGGGCAATCAGGTCACGCGCGGGCAGTATGTAAGCCCCGCCCTTGCGCGCGGAGCCATCTGGCGTAGCGCAGCGCGCGGCCTCTTTTACCACCCGCAGGGACACTGCGAGGCATATGCAGCCGCGGCTGATCGCCCTTCCGCTCCTTCTTGATCCTGACTAGACTGTTGCGATGCAGGACTTGTTCGATCATGCAACCCCGGACCAGGAACCCGCCGCGACCGCGCGGCCGCTGGCCGACCAGTTGCGTCCACAATCGCTGGCAGAGGTGATCGGACAGGCGCAGGCCCTTGGCCCGGCTGGCCCGCTGGGGGCGATGCTGGCCTCGGGGCAGCTTGCCTCGCTGATCCTGTGGGGGCCGCCTGGGGTGGGCAAGACCACCATCGCGCGGCTGCTGGCCGATCAGACCGATCTGCAATTCGTCCAGATCAGCGCGATCTTTTCGGGCGTGCCGGAACTGCGCAAGGTGTTCGAACAGGCAAAGCTGCGCCGCCGGAACGGGCGCGGGACGTTGCTGTTCGTCGATGAGATTCATCGTTTCAACAAGGCGCAGCAGGACAGTTTCCTGCCGCATATGGAAGATGGCACCATCATTCTGGTGGGGGCCACGACCGAGAACCCGTCTTTTGAGTTAAACGCCGCGCTGATGTCACGCGCGCAGGTGATTGTGCTGGAGCGCCTGTCGCTGGCCGATCTGGAATTGCTGGCGCAACGCGCGGAACAGGCATTGGGCCATGCACTGCCCCTGACAGGCCCCGCGCGCGAGGCGCTTCTGGAAATGGCCGATGGTGACGGGCGGGCGCTGTTGAACCTGATCGCGCAGGTTGCGGGCTGGGATATCGGCGACAAGCTCGACCCCGAAGGACTGGGCGCACGGCTGATGCGGCGCGCGGCGCAATATGACAAATCGGGCGACGCGCATTTCAACCTGATCTCGGCCTTGCACAAATCCGTGCGCGGCTCGGACCCGGATGCCGCGCTTTACTGGCTTGCGCGCATGATCGATGGGGGCGAAGATCCGCGCTATCTGGCCCGCCGACTGACCCGGATGGCGATCGAGGATATCGGGCTGGCCGATCCGCAGGCACAGGCCGTGTGTCTGGAGGCCTGGCAGGTCTTCGAGCGGCTGGGCGCGCCCGAGGGCGAGTTGGCGCTTGCGCAGGCGGTGACCTATCTGGCGCTGGCACCCAAGTCGAATGCGGGCTATGCCGCGTGGAAAGCGGCGATGCGGCTGGCGAAGGAGACGGGATCCAAGCCGCCGCCAAAGCATATCCTGAACGCGCCCACAAAGCTGATGAAGGATCAGGGCTATGGTGCGGGCTATGCCTATGACCACGATGCCGAGGACGGGTTTTCGGGGCAGAATTATTTCCCCGATGGCGTCAAGCGCCCGGTGCTTTATCAACCGCTGGAGCGCGGGTTCGAGCGGGAACTGGGCAAACGCGTGGCCTATTTCGCCAAGCTGCGCGCCCGCAGAGCCGAGTAGCGCTGCGCGTTCTCCGCTGCTGCTGCGGTCTGCGGCGGGCGGGGGTTTGAGTATTTTTGGCAAGATGAAGCCACGGGGCCTAGCTTGACAAGTGGCGGCTTGCGGGAAATGGAAGGGTGCTGCGGAAAGGGGCCTTTGAATGAGTGGTGTGCAGACAGTAGAAGTGGGGGCCGAGGAGGGCGATCAGCGGCTTGATCGCTGGCTGAAGCGCCAGTTCCCGCAGATCACGCAAGGGCTGATCGAGAAAGCCTGCCGCAAGGGCGAGATCCGCGTGGATGGCGGTCGGGTCAAGGCCTCGACCCGGGTCGAGGCGGGGCAGAGCGTGCGCGTCCCGCCCTTGCCCGACGCCGCGCCTGCGCCCGCGCGCGCTGGCGTCAGCGCCTCGGATGCCGAGATGATCCAGCGCGCGGTGTTGTGGAAGGATGCGCATATCATCGCGCTGAACAAGCCGCCGGGCCTGCCCAGCCAGGGGGGCAGCGGGCAGGGCGCGCGCCATGTGGACGGGCTGACGCAGGCGCTGTGCTTTGGCTACAAGGAAAGGCCGGTGCTGGTGCATCGGCTGGACAAGGATACCTCGGGTGTGCTGCTTCTGGCGCGCACCCCGCGCGTGGCGCGGCGGCTGGCAGAGGCGTTTCGCGCGCGCCAGACCCGCAAGATATACTGGGCGCTGGTCGCAGGTGTGCCCAGCCCGGCAAAGGGCACCATCCGCTACGGGCTGGTCAAGGCCGGGGGCCGGGGCGCGGGCGAGAAGATGCGCTGTATCCACCCCGGCGAGATCGATCAGGTCGAGGGCGCGCGCCGCGCGACCACCGATTACGCCGTGCTGGAGCGGCTGGGCGGGCGCGCGGCCTGGGTCGGGTTGTCGCCGATCACGGGGCGGACCCATCAGTTGCGCGCGCATATGGCCGAGATCGGCCATCCCATTATCGGCGACGGCAAATATGGCGGCGCGGCGCAGGAAAACATGGGCGACGGCTGGGGCGCGGGGATCGGCGGCGAGGTGCGCCGCGAGCTGCATCTGCACGCGCGGTCGCTGCGGCTGGAGCACCCGATCACGGGCGATATGCTGTCCCTGACAGCCCCCTTGCCCGCGCATATGGCGCAAAGCTGGGATCTGTTCGGCTGGCGCGCTGCGGATGTGCCCGATGACCCGTTCGAGGAGGACGGATGACATTGCGGCTGGTCGTCTTTGATGTCGATGGCACGCTGATCGACTCGCAGGCGCATATCTGCGCCGCGATGGCGCAGGCGTTTGAGGGGCAGGGCCTGCCCGTTCCGCCCCGCGCGGAGATTTTGGGGATCGTGGGCCTGTCGCTGCCGCAGGCGATGGCCCGGCTTGCACCCGCGCTCGACCCGGGCGACCGCATGGCGCTGGTGGAGGCATATCGCCGGGCCTTCGCGCAGATGCGGCAAGCGGGGGTTGCCTCGCCCCTGTTTCCCGGCGCGCGCGATGTGCTGGACGGGCTGGCGCGGCAGCCCGATCTTTTGCTGGGGATCGCCACGGGCAAATCCCGTCGTGGCCTGACTGCCATGCTGGCCGCGCATGATCTGGCGCATCTGTTCACGACGGTCCAGGTCGCGGATGACCACCCGTCCAAGCCGCACCCCGCGATGCTGGAGGCGTGTCTGCGCGAAACCGGGGTCGACGCGCGCGATGCGGTGATGCTGGGCGATACAAGCTTTGATATGGACATGGCGCGGGCCGCAGGCGTCGGCTGGCTGGGTGTCGCCTGGGGCTATCACCCGCCCAGCGCGCTGGGCGACATCGTGGTTGCGGAGTTTGCCGATGTGCCCGCGGCGCTGGACGCCATATGGGCCAGAGAGACAGGGGATGCGGTATGAGCGGTTGGGCCAGAAAGCGGTTCTGGAAAGAGGTTGCGGTCTGCACGGCAGAGGGCGGGTTTTCCGTGGCGCTGGACGGGCACGCGGTCCGCACACCGGCCAAGGCCCCGCTGGTCGTGCCGACCCGTAGACTTGCGGAAATGCTGGCCGAGGAATGGCGCGCGCAGGGTGACACGCTGCAGCCAGAGGCAATGCCAGCGACCCGCGCGGCCAATGCGGCCATCGACAAGGTGCGCGGCCAGAAGGAAGAGGTCACCGAATTGCTGGCCGCCTATGGCGACAGCGATCTGGTATGCTACCGCGCCGAGGCGCCGCAAGCACTGGTCGCGCGCGAGGCGCGGGCCTGGGACCCGCTGCTGGACTGGACCGCGCATCGCTACGGGCATCGCCCGGTGGCGCGCGTGGGTGTGATCCATGCCCCGCAGCCCAAGCCGCTGCTGGACAGTCTGCAGGCCGATATCGCGCGGCTCAACAGTTTTGAGCTGACGGCGTTTCACGATCTGGTCGCGATGTCAGGCTCTCTGATCATCGGGCTGGCAGTGCTGGACCAGTATGCGGGACCAGAGGAGCTGTGGCAGGCCTCTCGCATCGATGAGGATTGGCAGATCGAGCAATGGGGCGAGGATGAAGAGGCCGCCGCACTGGCCGAGGGGCGGCGCGAGAGCTTCCTGAATGCCGCGCGGTTCTATTTTGCCCTGCAGCCCGACGAGGCGCGGCTTGCGGCCAGCACCGACTGACGGCTGGCAAGCGCGGTGTGGAAGGCGGCCGCGCCCAGTATCAGATGCCGGGTGCCTTCCGGGGCTGTAATACCGCAGCTCGCGGCCCAAGGTTTCAGGTGAACGCCAGGTCTTGACGGAACTGCTTGGGCTTTGCGTTATGAATGCCGCTTGATGGCAGGATTCAGCGGGCCGTCGGCAGATGCAAACCAGAACAATATTTGCAGCTTGTCTTTTCCTCCGGGGCGCGGATCTGATCCCGGTTTCCGCCCGCAAACTCCGACATGGGGCGCTTTCGCGATTTCAGAATTCACGAAGAGGATGCACTGGACAACAAGCGCTGACGTCGCCGGAATGCCTGATCGCTCGACAAACAGATCGTTGTGAAACACAGGGTGCGCAAAGACGAAGTCCAGCGGCTGATCATCAAAACACGAGTTCGGAACCTCTCGAAAGCGTTCGCGCCTTGCGGCGTCCCGCGTTGATCGCGATGGCATGGGTGTATTCAACAAGTCTGCCAATACAGGAAATGCCAGCCGCCCAGGGTCCGTTGCTGTGGCCAAATTCGCGCCCATCAAGCGATGTCATGACAACGCCTGATGAATATGACCGCTGCAACAGTGTGTCGCGGCAGGCCTCCAGGGTCGGACTGCGAGGCTAGATAAGCAGCGGAAGATAGGCGATCAGCACCAGCACCAGAACCAGCACCGCCAGATAGGGCAACACGGCGCGTGCGATCCGTTCCAGCCCCAGCCCGGTGACTGATGAGGCCACATACAGGTTGATCGCCACGGGCGGCGTGATCATCCCGATGGCCAGCCCGACCACGATGATGATGCCGAAATGCACTGGATCGATGCCCAGTTGCACGGCCAGCGGCAACAGGATCGGGGTGAGGATGATCAGCGCCGAGGCCGTCTCGATGAAGATGCCCGTCAGCAGGATCAGAAGCAGGATCAGCGCCAGCAACATCCATGTGTTTGTTGACAGGCCCAGCACGGAATTGGCGATGGCAGAGGGCACCTGCCAGCTTGACAGCGCCCAGCTCAGCGCTGCTGAGGCCGAAATCACGATCATGATCACCGCCGTCGTCACCCCGGCGCGGATGAGCACATGATACAGGTCGCGCAGTGTCATGTCGCGATAGATGAACAGTGCGACGAAGATCGCATAATTGACAGCGATCACGGCGGCTTCCGACGGTGTGAAATAGCCCGAAAAGATGCCACCGAGGATGATCACGGGCGTCATCAGCCCCCAGAACGCGGCGCGGAAGCTGCGCCAGATGGTGCGCAGAGAAAAGGCGGCGCCGCGCGGATAGGCCCGCCGATAGCCCTGCACCAGCGCGATGGCCATCAGCCCCACGCCCATGGCGATGCCCGGAATGATGCCGGCCAGAAACAGCCGCGCGACCGATTCCTGCGCGATGACGGCATAGATGATCATCGGCACCGAGGGCGGGATCACCACACCGATGGTGCCGCTGGCCGCGATCAGGCTGGCCGCCGAAGCCGGGTCATAGCCCTTGCGCTGAAGCTCGGGGATCAGGGTCGAACTGACCGCCGCCGTAGTGGCCGCGCCAGAGCCGGATATCGCCGCGAAGAACATGCCCGCCAGCACCGAGACGATCGACAAGCCGCCGCGCAGGAAGCCCAGAAGCGCCTCGGCCAGCGCGACCAGCCGCTGGCTGACCTGCCCCTTGGACATGATGTCACCGGCAAGGATGAACATCGGAATCGCCACAAGCGCGAAAGAGTTGATGCCCTGAAACATCTGCTGCGGCATGACCAGAAGCGGCGTGCCCGACTGGTCAAGCGCGATCATCGTGCCCGCGCCGATGGCTACGGCAACCGGCACCCCCATCGCCAGAAACAGCACGAACAGCGCGAATAACAGCAGGCTCACTGCCCTGTCCCCCCTTGCGCCGGAACCTTGTGACCCGCCGCCAGACGCAGCAGATCCGACAGCGCGAACCATGCCATCAGCGCGGCACTCAGCGGGATCACGGCATAGACGCGCCCCATCGACAGGCGCAGCGACGCCGAGCGTTGCCTGCCCTGCGTGCCCATATAGTCAAGCCCCACCTTGACCAGCGCCAGCATGAAACCGATGACCACGACGCAGGCCGCAATGCGAACCAGCCGTGCAGTGCGGTCGGGCAGCGCATCGGCCAGCACGCCCACGGCAATATGGCGATGCTGTTGCCAGGCCAGCGCGGCACCCAGAAAGGTGATCCAGATCACCAGAAAGCGCGAAACCTCTTCCGTCCAGCCCAGCGCCCGGAAGAAAAGCCGCGATCCCACCTGAAGCGAGATCGCGACGATCAGCGCCGCCATCAGGAAAAAGAGAACGGGGCGAAGCACCGCCCCGATCCCCTTGTCGATCAGATCAAGCGCGCGCAGCACTTACTCGAGCGCCGACAGGATCCGGCCCAGATATTCGCCATAGGCGTCGCCATAGCGCTCATAGATGGGCTGCGCGGCCTCTTGAAATGCGGCGAGGTCGGCATCGTCAACGATCTCCATGCCGCGCCCGCGCAGTTCGTCAAGCTGGCTTTCCTCCATCTCCATGTTGACCTGGCGCACATGGGCCGAGGCTTCGCGCGCGGCCTCGACCAGCACCTCCTGCGCGGCCTCTGGCATCCCGTCCCAGACGCCTTGCCCCATCACGAAGATCGCCGGCGAATAGGTATGGCGCGAGAGCGTCATGTAGCCCTGCGTCTCATCCAGGTTGAACGAGTGGATCACGCCCACCGGGTTTTCCTGCCCGTCGATGGTGCCCTGCTGCATGGCGGTCAGCGCCTCGGTCCAGGCCATCGGCTCGGCATTGGCGCCAAGCTCGCGGAAGGTATCGACATAGACGGGGTTTTCCATCACGCGGATGCGCATCCCGTCGATGTCTCCGGGCTCGCGCACGGGGCGCTGGCTGTTGGTCAGGTTGCGAAAGCCGCGCTCGGCATAGGCCAGACCCTTCAGATTCACCTCGCTCAGCCGGTCCAGCAGTTCCTGACCGATCTCGCCGTCAAGAATGCTGTAGGCCTCGTCCGCGCTGGCGAAGAGGAAGGGCAGTTCGAATACGGCGATCTCTTCAAGAAAATTCGCGACCGGGCCATTGGTGATCACGCCCATATCCACAGTGCCGATCTGCATGCCTTCCAGCAAGGTACGCTCGTCGCCCAGCTCGGCATTGGGGTAGATCTCGATCGTGACGGCACCCTCGGTGCGCTCGGACACAAGCTCCTGGAACCGGGTGGCGGCGATGTGAAACGCGTCCTGCTCATTCACGACATGCGCAAGGCGCAGGGTTGTAGGGTCCATATCGGCAAAATCAGCCGCGGCCCAACCCGCTGTTGTCATCGCCAGAACCGCGCCAAGTGTCGTCGCTTTCGTCAGTGAGTTCATCATAATCCCAATCTCCTCCCATGGGCCGACTTGCCGGGTCGGAATGGTTAGCAGAGCCTTGGGCGAGGTCAAGCCGACAGTGCGAATCAGGTCTGCCGCGGTTTTCTGTGGCGATATGAGCTTTGGCGCAGATCGCAGGCAAGGGCCGGTTTGCTGTCCATACTGTCAAGAGGTCACGACATGGTCCTTGCGCGCTCCGTCGAGGCTGACCTGCTTATCGCTGCCCATGTCCAGCGACGTGCCATCTGGCAGCGTGAGTTGACATTGCAGCGTGCCGGGGTTCGGGGGGCGATCGGGAATGCGCATCGGTGGGCGGGAAATGTTGCATCATATGGCTCGGATTGATCCGACGAACGTCGAACAGTCAGGTCACACCAATGTGACCGAAATTTCCCCGTCTTTTCAGACAGTTTTCATGGGTGAGGCCGCTTTTTCGCGCCTTGCGACGCTTGATCCGGGCAATCTGCCGTCCCAAGGTGCCGACGCACCGATCATCTGATAAGCCACGCCGTTCTAACTGAATTCAAAAGGAAAGATCGAATGAAACCCGACACACGCCGCTTGTCCCTCCGCCATGCCATGACACTCGCCTCGGCGATCGCACTCATGGCATACACTGTGCCGGTTGTAGCGGGGGACCACGGCGGCGCGCTTGACCATATCGACACGGATGCACCTCTCGACGCTGACATCCCGGCCCATCTCCAGGCTGTCCTTGGGCGGATCGGCGCAGAGATCGTCGCACAAGAGCGGCGCATGGAGGGCGACATCGTCGTCCTGCAGAATGTCCGGGTGATCGAGACGGGCACCACGAGTGAAGAGCTGTGGATCGACGAAATCGGCATTGCGCAGCATGAGGATGGTGTGCATTCGGGGCTGATCGCGACGCGCCCGGACGGAGATGTGCGCGGGAAACTCATCGATCACATCGCCGATGAGACGTATTATTTCGCCCTTAATGCCGGCGGCGCCGAACTCAGCTTGCGGACCCACAGCGATGAGCGCTTCGCAGCCGCGCTGCCCGCAGACCTGTTGCAATTCAGCGGCGGAAGTATCGATCGTGTGTTCCACGGGATGGAGGGCGCCCCGGGGATCGCCGCACTGCTGGAGGATTTCGCCCTCGATTTCGAGACATCCGCGCGCAGCCTCGACATGGGCGTCACTGCCAGCACCGCCAGCATCGACAGTGTAACCGATGCGGAAAGCATGACGGTGGCAATGGAAAATTTCAGCATCGCGGCGCGCAATGACGGGCTCGAACAGGACACGGACATGCTGTTCGACATGGAGGCGCTGCAGGACGGGGCGACACTGGAACTTGCGGGCCATGCCGAAAACATCACGACAGAGCAGCGCGCGGGCGATGCCGTGGCGCGCTCTTCGATGGAGCGGGCCGAACTGGAGGCATTCTATGGCATGGAAGAGCTTTCGCTGGTGCTGGAGACGACAGGGATTGACGCCGATGGGGGTGTTGCGCTTGCCTTCCTGCACCAGATGCTGGGGGATCCCGAAGCTGACGGACCTGCGGATCTGTCCCTGACCACCGACCGGCAACGCGTTGCGTTCAGCCTGCCCGCTTTGCCGGGTGAGGACGCGCAGGATATCAATCTGGAATTTCTGCTCGATCAGGTCGCCCCCAGCGCGGATGTCTGGGCGATGATCGACCCGCAAGGCGCGCTGGATCGTGAACCGCTCAACCTCGCGCTGAACCTCAACGGAAGCGCAGTCGCCACACAGCACATCGTGAGTGCTGTGGGCAGCACCATCGGCGCTGTTTTCATGCAGGGTTCCCCTGAACAGCAGTTGCTCGGCGCGGTGGACAGGCTGGATGTTGCCCTGGATGGGCACCTGCAGGCGTTGGGCGCGCGCGTGTTGCTCGATGCCGACATGACCTATGATGCGGGCGACATGCTGCCACATCTGATTTCGACGCTCACGATGACCGGTGTCGAGGATGCGCTGGCAAGTGCCGCTGCGATCCCGTTTGTGGGTGAGGCTGCCGTGATGGGCGCGACAGAGGCGCTCGAGATGTTCACCATGCCGACGGATGATGGCGGTCGGATCATGGAGTTCGAGGGCAGGAGCGATGGCAGCGCAGTGCTGAACGACAACCCGATGTGATGCTGCGTCCCGGGACCACCGGCGGTGCGCCGTGATGTGCTGCCCGTGGCTTACACGCCAACCATCGCGACCGAGAGGAGCCGGAAATGCACCCGGATATGACCGAGTCCAACCTCAGCTCATTCACCAGGCGCGCGCGGCCGCCCGCCTGGTGCCGGCTTTCGGTTTTTGCCGTGGTGGCCGGTCTGTCAGGCGCGCCGGCGCTGGCGGAGTCACATGCCGGTCAGCAATCCGCCGCCGCCCCGGCAGAGCCCGCTCAGGATGACCCGTTCTTCCCGCCCGTCCGTGTGAACCCGCCGCCCGGAGCGCCGCTTCACCGCGTCATCAATGTCGATGATGACGACAAGCTCAATATCCGGGATCGCCCCGGCGTGCCGGGCAGCACGATCATCGCACGGATCGCACCGGATGCGGTGAATGTTGCCACGGGCGAGGGCCGCGCGCAGGTCAATGGCGGCACCTGGGTCGAGGTGCTCTATCCCGGCTTGCCCGGCGGGTCGGGCTGGGTGAATGCGCATTTCCTCCAGCACATCCCCGAGGGCGAGAGTGCAGGTCTGGGCGCGCCCGAGATCGAGCCGGGCGCGCCGAACGATCTGGCAGATCTGTTCATTGGGCTTGAGGACTACGCCTCCCTCGATTGGGAGACTGTCGAGACGCGGTTTCTCGAATCCGCCGCCGGGGCCGATACCGAAACCTTCCGCGCCATCAACAATCTCGGGCCGATGACCCGCGCCCTCCTGATCCTGGAGGAGGAAGAGGAACCGCAGGTCCATGCCCGCTACCGTATCCGCTACGGGATGGAGGAAATGGGGCCATTCCCGCCCAAGGCCTATATGACCCCCATCAGCTTCGTGCAGATTGATCGTTTCAATATGGGCCCGCAGCGCATGAAGGCGCTGCCCCAGGACGATCCGGCGCCGCATATTTCCTACCGCATGGTGATGGATACGGTCCAGATGCGCACGGCGCGGGCCTTCCGGCTGTCGCGTGCCGAGATCGATGATGACACGGCTGCGGCGATGAGCTGCCTCGGCATCTCCTGCCTGTCCACGGAGTTCACGGTTGATCAGGCGCCAGGTGACTGGGACGCCGACCCCGGTGCCGCGATCACCCTGACCCCGCCCTATGATCTGACGGTGCCGGATGCCATGCACAGCCCGGCGGCGGTGCTCGACCAGCTGACCATTGACCATCCATTTCTGGGCGAGCAGAGC
>PWWF01000352.1 GCA_003561595.1 Paracoccaceae bacterium
AAAGGCCACCACGCCCTCGGGCGTCTGAATCGCCGAGATATGCAGCGGGATCAGCCCGCGCATATGCACCAGCGTCGCGAATACGATGCCGAACAGATACACGCGCATGTCGCTTTCCACGGCACCGGGCAGCATCTCGACCGTGATCCGGTCGGGGCGTTCCACCAGATACCGTGCAATATCAGGGATCTGGTAGAATGCCGCGTCGCGCGTGGCCCACATCCAGCTTGCGTATTGCCGCCCCTCGGGCAGGTCCAGCCGTGCCCGTGCCCGCGTCACATGGACCGTCTCAAAATTCCGCGCGGCGGCCTCTGCGGGCGTGATCTCGGTCAGTTCCGGGCAGTCGAATTCCGACGCCACGGCCAGGCCATAGAGGTGATAAAGCTTCAACACAGAACTCCGGAAATCGTATCGGTAAAACTATCGCGGCGGGTTTGAAATGCGGCATGGGCCGGATACTCACTCTTTTACGGGAGAGGAATGATAGCTGGCAACGGGAATATGGCCGGCCCGTTCCTCCAGCCCGATCACGACATAGCGCCCCGCCCATAGCCAGGCATGCGCGCCGAACGGGTCATCGCCCGCGCCCTTGTCCGGGCGCACGCCCAGCACCAGTGTGTTGGCCAGCCCGCGCCGGTCCAGCATCCGCTTGGCGGCGATACCCAGCATCAGGCAGGTGAACCGCCCGCCCGCCAGCCGGTTGATCCGCTGCAAGGCCCAGCGGATCTGCCCCAGCGGCTGTGGCGGCATGTCATGGTTTGCGGCATCGTCATATTCGCCCGGATGCGGCTGACCCAGCGTTCGGGCATAGGCCCGGAACGGTTTGCGCCGCACCAGCCACCAGGCCGACAGCAATGCGCCCGCAGCCTCTGCCAACAGGCGTTTGCGCGCAAGGGGCAAGGTCAAAAAATTGCGAAGCTGCCTGTACATGCGCAGGATACATTATGAGGTCGGGTTGCAGGGAGGCCAATGCTCCCATGCGATCAGCTACACGGACCGGCCTTGATCCTCAAGCGAAAGGGCCGCTTGGGCGCAGGTCTGCCGGACCATTCAAGGCAGATTTGTTGCATCGGGCGAAGACGCACCACGCGGCCCACCCGCAGCAACATGTTTGTGGGGGATCGGCCTGTCCCGGCCCCCATGACCGGGGCTGGCCGCGATGCTCGGCCTGAGCCGGGAAACCCGGATAATTGTCACAATACCAGGCCCTCTCCGGGGTAGAAAACGCTTGCTCAGGTGGCGTGGTCGCGCGAGATTATGGTCAAACGGCAGACCGCCCGGGAATGCTGCCAGAAGTCATGGAATAGTGTCGCATTTTATCGAACCCCTGTGTAATGACCATCTTCTTCCAGCCGAGGAACGCCTGCTTGTGTTGTCAGCGCGCCCTCGCTGGTCCGAAGCGCATCTGGCACTGGCCGCTGATCTTGTACCGCACGTCGAACACTGGCCCCGGGTCATCAATACAGCGCATGAAAAATTCGTATTGCAGATGGTTTACGGGAATCTGGCCAGGCTGACCGATCCGGCCCCACCCGAAGCGGTCTTGACCAGACTGCACGATATTTCGCTCCATGAGACATTTGCAGCGCTCCGTCGGCACTCGGCGTTTGACTGGCTGCACAGCACGTGTGTCCTGCGATCCGGAGTTGATTACGCGTATCTCAAGGGCCCCGCTTTCGCGGCGCGGTTCTACCCGGACCCGATGCAACGGACCTTTCGCGATATCGATATACTCGTGCCCGCCCATCAGCGGCGCGATCTTGTGCAGATCATGTTGGCAAAGGGATGTCGCGCCTTTACAGGAAGAGATCTTGCTTTTCGATATCTCGACTTTGCCGGCGGCGACGACCTGACCGATTTCTTGTCCCTGCATCGGGTCACGAATTTGCTGACGCCACAAGGGCTTGTGGTCGAGGTGCATAAAGAGATCGACAATCACACATCACTGTTCCCGACAGATATCCTGTTGCGCGAGGCTGGTGAAATCGCGCTGCGCCAACATCGCCTGAAGGTTTTGTCCGATCTCGATCATGTCGTCTTTGCCTGCTACCATCACACGCGCCACTTCTGGAGCAAACTCCATTGGCTGGCCGATATCGATGCGGGCCTGGCCAAGCTCGGGGGCGATGACGCAGCCCTGCTGGCGCATGCGGACAGCCTGGGGCTGAAAAGCACGGTGTCAGCGGTACTGGAACTGCATCACCTTGCATCAGCCGCACGACACCCCTCTGATTTCGACCATCCGGCGCCGGGTATCGACCTCCTGAACGCCTGTGTCCATAATCTGCAGGGCGGGCGTGAAATCGAAGTCCAATTGCGACAGGGGCAGCGTATGGGAGTGCTGGGTTTCGATTGGCAGACGACGCGCCTTTCGGTCCTGGATCGCGCCCGGCTCGGCTTGCGCAAACTGGCTCCGGAATACGAGGACTGTCTCAAGCTACGCTGGGCCGGCATTTTGCGCTACCCATTTGCCAGTGCACTCAAGATTTCGCGCGCTCTGCGCCGCAGGACGGCAGATTTGATGCGACTGTGATCTTGCGCGCCCCTCCTGCCACGAGTCTGCTGCTCTGGCATGCATGCTTCGACCTTCTGCGATTTGGCAACCACAGGCCGAGTGTGCTCATTGCAATGCCCCTGCGGCCATCACCAGCGACAACATCGGCAGAATGCGGAGGGTCATCAGCTTTTCTCCTTCAGATATGTCGAAAAACGCGACCGTTCC
Source organism: Paracoccaceae bacterium (assembly GCA_003561595.1). Lineage (GTDB taxonomy): Bacteria > Pseudomonadota > Alphaproteobacteria > Rhodobacterales > Rhodobacteraceae > Roseinatronobacter. Next base: position 2,723 of record PWWF01000352.1, read on the forward strand.
GGAATCAACAAATCCGCGGGTGATCGGCACAGCGCTGCCAGCCCGCGGATTTTCGTCTCAAACGGCAGATCAGCGGCAGGGGGACAGCTCACCCCTTTCCACCCCTGGACAAAATGATGTGGCGGCTGACTGCGTTGTTGCAGGTCAGCCGCCAGACCAAAGCCTTGAGGACAGGCCTCAGAAGCGGAAGCCGACACCGACTGTGGCCGCCGTGGTCCGCGTGCGGTAGTCATCGTCGGTCACATCGTTGATCGCCGTGTAATTCACACCACCGCGCACGAACAGCTGCTCGGTCAGCATATGGTCAACACCCAGGCCGACGGTCGCCCCCAGGGAATATTCGGAGTCGCTGGTGCTCAGAACGCTGGGGCCTGCGGTCACATACCCGAGCGTGCGCCGATCCTCGGTCAGGGGAATCCCGGCCGACAGCATCAGCGAGGCCGCCCCCCTGATACGATCGCCATTGGCGAAACGGGCTGTGCCGAATGTGCCGGGCGAGACCACCAGTTCCGCACCAAGGACAGTCGAGTCCATATCCATGCGGTAGCCCGCAAAGGCACCGCCTGCGATGGCATCACCACTGTCTTCGCCACGGATGCTCATGCGCCCGTAGCCGACCCCGGCACCGGCATAAGCGCCGGTCCAGTTGAACCGGGGCGCCGCTGCCGGCGCGGCGGGTTCCGGTGTGGCGACGACGTCATCCATGAAGTCGCCTGCCTTTGTCTGGCTGCCCGCCATCGCGCCAGAGGCCAGCAGAATGGCCAGGGCGCTCGTGGTCATCGTTTTCATCATCTGGTGTACTCCTTCACACTTGCACGCGTAGTTCCGAAGATATCCGCAGCATGTCCATGATCGTATATCGGATCAGCGGTTTGGAACGCGACTGCTGCTCTCCGATAGGTTGAATCTAGGTATGGGCCCGTTCCAGAACAAGTGAAACTCCTTGTCATGAGCGGAAGTAAGCGCATGCGCGGCATCACTTTTCCAGGCTCGCAAGACACAAGCCACTGAGGCGACTGAACGCGCTTTCGTTATGCGTGACAAGACACAT
>PWWF01000040.1 GCA_003561595.1 Paracoccaceae bacterium
CCATGGCTGGAGAACGGGCCGACCGACACCACGGTCAGCCCCCGCGACGGGGAACTGCGCACCGGCAGGCCCATATTCTGCAACCGCGCTTGCAGTCGCGACGCGTTGGCGGGCACGGCAAAACTGCCCACCTGCACCATCCGACCGCTGCCGCGCGCAGGGGTGCTGGCGCGGGGGGCCTTCGTGGCCAGGGGACCATCGACGTATTCCGCCAGAAACAGGCTGGGGCTGGTCACGCAGCGCACCAGCGGGCGGCCCAGTGCCGTATCGACCAACTGACCATAGGGCGCCTTGGCCGGGCAGGACGGGTGGCGGCCAGAGGCATCGGCCTGCGGCAGCGCCGGGCGGCGCGGGGTCGCGGCACGCGGGGCCGGCGTGGGGGCGGTCGCGGGCTCCTTGCCCGTGGCCACAGGTTCGGGCGTCGGGTCGGGTTCGGGTTCAGGGTCGGAAGCCACCTCGGCAAAGGTCGGGGTCTGGTCGCAGACGGTCTGGCGGTCGGGGCCCACGCGCGGCACCCATGTCACCTCTCCGGCGAAGGTCGAGCGCAGGAACACGCAGCCCCGGCTGTCCACATATTCGCGGCCCTCGAATTCCTCGGGCGGCAGTTCGGCGGGCGAGATCGCATTGACCTGCGCAAGCGCCCCTGATGACAGCAGGGCGGCCACACCCGCCACGGCCCAGAATCTCTTCATCGCAACCCCCATTGCAGCGCCGCCAGTGTGACCGCGCCACAGCCCCGATGTAAAGCGAATTCTGCCGTCGCACCTACCTTATACTGTGCCAAAGATGCGATCACCCGCATCCCCTAGCCCCGGAACGATATATCCCTTCTCGTTCAGATGGCTGTCCAGCGACGCGGTGACGATGCGCACATCCGGGTGCGCCTGCGCCATGCACGCGACCCCTTCGGGCGCGGCCAAGAGGCAGATCAGGCACAGTTCCGTCGCGCCCGCCGCTTTCAGCAGATCGACCGCCGCAGCCGAGGAATTGCCCGTTGCCAGCATCGGGTCCACCGCCACGACCAGCCGCCCCGACATCTCTGGCGGCAGCTTGCAGTAATATTGCACCGGGCGCAGCGTGGCCTCATCGCGGTAGAGCCCCACAAACCCCACCCGCGCGGTCGGGATCACGTCGAGCACGCCATCCAGCAACCCGTTGCCCGCGCGCAGGATCGACACCACCACCGGGTCCGGCCCGTCCATCATGGGCGCCTGCATCTCGGTCAGGGGCGTGGCGATGGTGCGGTCGGCCAGCGGCAGATCGCGCGTGGCCTCATAGGTCAGCAGCAGGCTGATCTCGCGCAGCAGGCGGCGGAATTCCGGGCCGGGCGTGCGCGCATCGCGCATCAGCGACAGCTTGTGCTGCACCAGCGGGTGATCGACGATGGTCATGTTGGGATGGGTCACAGCCGGTTGGGTCATTGGGCCTCCAGTCTTTTGGCAATGGCAGCGCGGGTGTCGGCGTCGCAGAATGCGGCATCCAGCGCTGTGCGCGCAATGGCATCGAATTCGGGCGTATCCCAGCCGAAATGCTCGGCCAGCGCCTGATATTCGCGCGTCATGGTCGTGTGGAAAAAGGGCGGATCATCGGTCGAGACCGTGACGCCGACACCCGCGCGGCGCAGCCGGTCGATGGGGTGCGCGGCAATCGAGGGGTATAGCCCCAGCGCGATGTTGGAGCCTGGACAAACCTCCAGCACCGTGCCGTTTTCGGCCAGTTCATCCACAAGGGCGGGGTCTTCGATGGCGCGCACCCCATGGCCGATACGCGTCACACGCAGAACGCGCAGCGCCGCGCGCACGGACTCTGGCCCGCCCCATTCGCCCGCATGGGCGGTCAGGCCCAGCCCGGCCTCGCGCGCGGCGTCAAAGGCATAGGCGAAATCGCGGGGGTGCAGCATCGACTCATCCCCCGCGATACCAAACCCGGTGATGAAGCGCCCGGCGGTTTCCTGCGCGCAGCGGGCGATTGTGCGGGCCTTGTCGGGGCCGAAATGGCGGATGCAGGTAATGCAACCGCGCATGGTGATGCCCATATCCGCTTCGGCCTGCGTGGCGGCGGTTTCGATTGCCGCCTGATAGTCGCGCCAGGCATCCAGATCCCCTCCGCCGCAGAAATCGGGCGAGAGAAACGCCTCGGTGTAGATGACGCCCTGTTCAGCGGAATGTTCCAGCACGGCAAGGGTCAGATCGTGAAAATCCTGCGGGCTGGTCAGGACGGTGCAAGCGGCCTCGTACACGCGCAGGAAATCGGGGAAATCGCGATAGGCATAGTGGCCCTGCGCATCAAAGATGCGCGACAGATCGACCCCTTTGCGGCTGGCCAGCGACCGGATGAAACCCGGGGGCGCGGCCCCTTCCAGATGCAGATGCAGTTCGAGCTTGGGGATAGAGGTCATGTCAGAAAACTCCGCCCCGGCCCTTGTGCGGGGACGCCAAGATGATGCGCGATGCTGGCGGCCACATCGCTGAAGGCGCAATGCCCGATCTCGCCCGCGCCGCGCCCCGCCACAAGCACTGGCACCCGTTCGCGCGTGTGGTCGGTGCCCGGCGCGGTCGGGTCATTGCCGTGATCGGCGGTGATGACCAGCATGTCGCCCGCGCGCAGCCGCGCCAGCGCTTGCCCGGCGACCCGGTCGAACTGTTCCAGCGCGCGGGCATAGCCCGCGACATCACGCGGATGACCATAGAGCGAGTCGAACTCGACGAAGTTGCAAAACGTCAAGGAATTGGCCTGTGCATCGCCCATCAGCGCCAGAAATTGTTCGAAAAGTGCAAGATCATCCTTGCCCTTATACACATGGTCGATCCCCCGGCCGGAAAAGATATCGCTGATCTTGCCCACGGCATGCACCTTCCCGCCTGCGCCCTGCACCCAGTCGCATAGCGTGGGCGTGGGCGGTGCGATGGCATAGTCGCGCCGGTTGCCTGTGCGGCTGAACCCCTTCGCCGCATCCCCGACAAAGGGCCGCGCGATCACCCGCCCGACGCGCATCTCATGCAGCACGGGGGCCAGATCCGCGCATAGCCGATGCAGCCGCTCCAGGCCAAAGGCCTCTTCATGCGCGGCGATCTGAAAGACGGAATCGGCCGAGGTGTAGCAGATGGGCCAGCCCGTGCGCAGATGCTCGGCCCCCAGTTCGGTCACGATGGGAATGCCCGCCGCGTGGCAATTGCCCAGAACCCCCTCGGTCCCTGCCAGCGCGCAGACCTGCGCGACCAGATCAGACGGAAAGGCCGGGATCTCTTTCGGGAAATACGTCCAGTCCCAGGGCACCGGCACGCCCGCAAGCTCCCAATGGCCCGATGGCGTGTCCTTGCCGCGCGACACTTCGGTCGCCGCCCCCCACAGCCCCGTTGGCCGCGCGTCCAGCCCCGGTGTCGCCGCACCCGATGCCAGCCGGATCGCCGCCCCCAGCCCCAGCCCGTCCAGCACTGGCACCTGCAACGACCCGCTGCGCCCGTCCTCGGCCCGGCCCGCCGCGCAGGCCTGTGCGATATGCGCCAGCGTGTTCGCGCCCGCATCGCCGAACTCGGCGGCATCGGGCGCGCCACCGCAGCCCACCGAGTCCAGCACCACCAGAAAGGCGCGCGCCATCAGCTTTGGTCCATATGCGCCACGCCAAACGCGCCGGGCAGCAGGTCTGCCACGCGTGTCGACTGGACCTTGCCGCCCATCGTTGCCATGGTCACGACCACATCGGGGCCGGCAAATTCCGCGATCTTCTGGCGGCAGCCGCCGCAGGGCGTGACCGGCATGGGGCTGTCGGCCACGACGACCAGTTCCGCAATCTCGCGCGCGCCTGCCGCGCACATGGCGGCAATCGCGCCCGCTTCGGCGCAGGTGCCTTCGGGATAGGCGACATTCTCGACATTGCAGCCCGTGAACACCGCGCCCGACGCATCCCGCAGCGCCGCGCCCACCTTGAAATTCGAATAGGGCACATAGGCGTTTTCGCGCACTGCGCGCGCCGCGTCCAGCAATGTCATCACCAACCCCCGAAGCTTTGCACCAAGTTTGCGCCCTGCGCGCGCCCAATGCAAGCGGGGGGGGGCGGATTTCCGGGTCAGGCAGGCACGGGCCGAAAACCCTGCTTGCTGCCATTCCTGAATTGTTTAATATTAAACCAGTTCATGAGTGAGGAGGACCCATGCCGGAATCCACATCCGACGAAACCCGCCATCCGGCGCTTCTGTACCATGAATTCCCCCGCCCCGGTAAGCTGGAAGTGCGCCCCACCAAGCCCCTGGCCAATGGCTATGACCTGTCGCGTGCCTATTCCCCCGGCGTGGCCGAGGCCTGCATGGAGATCAAGGCCGACCCCGATGAGGCCGCACGCTACACCACACGCGGCAATCTGGTCGCGGTGGTGTCGAACGGCACGGCGGTTCTGGGGCTGGGCAATATCGGCGCGCTCGCCTCCAAGCCGGTGATGGAGGGCAAGGCCGTCCTGTTCAAGAAATTCGCCAATATCGACTGTTTCGACATAGAGGTGAATGAATCCGACCCAGAAAGACTGGCCGAGATCGTCTGCGCGCTGGAACCCACATTCGGCGCCATCAATCTGGAGGACATCAAGGCCCCCGACTGCTTTATAGTTGAAAAGATCTGCCGTGAACGCATGGGCATTCCGGTCTTTCATGACGACCAGCACGGCACCGCCATCGTGGTGGGGGCTGCGGCGACCAATGCGCTGCGCGTGGCCGGAAAGCGGTTCGAGGATATCAAGATTGTCAGCACGGGCGGGGGCGCTGCCGGGATCGCCTGCCTGAACATGCTGCTGAAACTGGGCGTGAAGCGCGAGAATGTCTGGCTGTGCGATATTCACGGGCTGGTCCATGAGGGCCGCGAGATCGACATGAACCCGCAAAAGGCCGCCTTTGCCCAGCCCAGTGACAAGCGCACACTGGATGAGGTGATCGCGGGCGCGGACATGTTTCTGGGCCTCTCTGGTCCGGGGGTGCTGACCGAGGCGCATGTCGCGCAGATGACCGCGCGGCCCATCATCTTCGCGCTCGCCAACCCGATGCCCGAAATCATGCCCGATCTGGCGCGCGCGGTCGCCCCCGATGCGCTGATCGCCACGGGCCGGTCGGATTTTCCCAATCAGGTCAATAATGTCCTGTGCTTCCCCTTCATCTTTCGCGGGGCGCTGGATGTCGGCGCGACGGAAATCAATGACGCCATGCAGATCGCCTGTGTCGAGGGGATCGCCGCCCTGGCCCGCGCCACGACCAGCGCCGAGGCGGCGGCGGCCTACAAGGGCGAGCAGCTCAGCTTCGGGCCTGATTACCTGATCCCCAAACCCTTTGACCCACGCCTGATGGGGGTGGTGGCCAGTGCCGTGGCGGGTGCGGCGGTCGACTCTGGCGTGGCCAAGCGCCCGGTCGCGGATCTGAAAACCTACAAGGCCAATCTCGATGCCTCGGTCTTCCGGTCGGCGATGATCATGCGCCCGGTCTTCGAGACGGCGCGCCAGACGTCGCGCCGGATCGTCTTTGCCGAGGGCGAGGATGAGCGCGTGCTGCGCGCGGCCTCTGCCATGCTGGAGGAAACGGCCGAACAGCCCATCCTGATCGGTCGGCCAGAGGTGATCGCCATGCGGCTGGAACGCGCGGGCCTGTCCATCAAGCCCGGGCGCGATTTCGAACTGGTCAACCCGCAGGACGACCCGCGCTACCGCGATTACTGGCAAAGCTATCATGCGCTGGTCGAACGTCGCGGTGTCACCCCCGATCTGGCCCGCGCGATCCTGCGCACCAACACCACCGCCATCGGCGCGATCATGGTGCACAGGGGCGATGCCGACAGTCTGATCTGCGGCACCTTCGGGCAGTATCTGTGGCATCTGAACTATGTCACGCAGATTTTGGGCACGAATGGCCGCCATCCGGTCGGCGCGCTGTCGCTGCTGATCCAGCAAGAGGGCAATCTGTTCGTGGCCGACACGCAGGTGCACCCCAACCCCACCCCCGAACAGGTGGTCGAAAGCGCCATCGGGGCCGCGCGCCATGTGCGCCGCTTTGGCCTGACACCCAAGGTCGCGCTGTGTTCGCACAGCCAGTTCGGCAATCTGGACACGCCATCGGGGCGGGTGATGCGCGGTGCGATGGAATTGCTGGACGCGGCGGGCGTGGATTTCGAGTATGAGGGCGAAATGCATGTCGATGCCGCGCTCGACCCCGACCTGCGCGCGCGGCTGTTCCCCAGCGCCCGGTTCGAGGGGCCCGCGAATGTGCTGATCTTTTCCAACACGGACGCGGCCAGCGGGGTGCGCAACATCCTCAAGACGCGCGGCGGCGCGCTGGAGGTCGGGCCGATCCTGATGGGCATGGGCAACACCGCGCATATCGTCACCCCCTCGATCACCGCGCGGGGGCTGTTGAACATGTCGGCGCTGGCAGGCACGCCGGTCGCGCAATACGGCTGAGGCTTTGCAAACCCGGCGGGTGCAGGCTGCAAACCGGCATAAAGCCCAAAGGGTTTGCAAAACTTACGATCTATTGCAGTGATTTCTGCAAAGTTTTTTACCGCCCGCAGGCCATGTTGCCGGTAACAGCCATTGCGGCAGGGCGCGTGGCTACATTATGCGTTTATTCATATACGGCAGAGGGAGGAACCTTGCATGGCCTATGCGGATTTGCACCAGCGATCGATCAGTGACCCCAACGGCTTCTGGATGGAGCAGGCACAGGCCATCGACTGGCACACCCGACCAAGCAAGGCCCTGTTTGACGAGAATGCGCCGCTGTATGAGTGGTTTTCCGACGGGCAGGTGAATACCTGCTGGAACGCGCTTGACCGCCATGTCGAGGGCGGGCGCGGTGACCAGCTTGCCGTGATCCATGACAGCCCCATCACCGGCACGCAGGAAAAGATCACCTACACGGATATGCGCGACCGCGTGGCGCTTCTGGCAGGTGCGTTGCAGGCGCGCGGCGTGACCAAGGGCGACCGCGTGGTGATCTACATGCCGATGGTGCCAGAGGCGCTGGTCGCGATGCTGGCCTGCGCGCGGCTGGGGGCGATCCATTCGGTCGTGTTCGGCGGCTTTGCGGCGAATGAGCTGGCCGTGCGGATTGATGATGCGCAGCCCAAATGCGTGATCGCCGGGTCCTGCGGGATAGAGCCGGGGCGCGTGGTGGCCTACAAGCCGCTGCTGGACGGCGCGATTGACCTGGCCGCGCACAAACCCGAATTCTGCGTGATCTTTCAGCGCGAACAGGGTCCGGCCACGCTGAGCGAAGGGCGCGATCATGACTGGCATGAATTCCAGCAGGGCGCGACCCCGGCGGATTGCGTGCCCGTGACGGGGAATCATCCGGCCTATATCCTTTACACCTCGGGCACGACGGGGCAGCCCAAGGGCGTGATCCGCCCGACCGCCGGGCATCTGGTCGCCCTGCAATGGACGATGAAGAACATCTACAATGTCGATCCGGGCGATGTGTTCTGGGCGGCCTCGGATGTCGGCTGGGTCGTGGGGCACAGCTATATCTGCTACGCGCCCCTGATCGCCGGAAACACCACCATCGTGTTCGAAGGCAAGCCCGTCGGCACCCCCGATGCCGGCACCTTCTGGCGGGTGATCGCGGAACACGGGGTCAAGAGCTTCTTCACGGCCCCCACGGCCTTTCGCGCCGTCAAGCGCGAGGACCCCAAGGGCCTGTTGGTGGGGAACTATGACCTGTCCTGCCTGAAAACGGTGTTTCTGGCAGGCGAACGCGCCGATCCCGACACGATCGAATGGGCCGCCGCGAAATTGCAGGTGCCGGTGATCGACCATTGGTGGCAGACCGAAACCGGCTGGGCCATCGCCGCGAACCCAGTTGGGTATGAGCCCCTGCCCGTCAGGATCGGCTCGCCCGCCGTGGGGATGCCCGGCTATGACATCCGCGTGCTGGATGAGGGCGGCCACCCGGTCAGCCCCGACACGCTGGGCGCCATCGCGATCCGCCTGCCGCTGCCGCCGGGCACCCTGCCCGGCCTGTGGAATGCCGAGGCGCGTTTCCGCAAAAGCTATCTGGAGGCCTATCCCGGCTACTACGCTACTGGCGATGCGGGCTATATGGATGCCGATGGCTATGTCTATATCATGGCGCGCACGGATGACGTGATCAATGTGGCCGGGCACCGCCTGTCCACAGGCGCGATGGAGGAAGTGCTGGCCAGCCATCCCGATGTCGGCGAATGCGCCGTGATCGGGGTGTCGGACGAGCTGAAAGGCCAGGTGCCCATGGGGTTCTTGTGCCTGAACACCGGCACCAACCGACCGCATGACGAGATTGTGAGCGAATCCGTGCGGCTGGTGCGCGACCGGATCGGCCCGGTTGCGGCGTTCAAGCTGGCGGTCGTGGTGGACCGCCTGCCCAAGACCCGCTCGGGCAAGATATTGCGCGCGACCATGGTCAGCATCGCCGATGGAAAGCCCTTCAAGGCCCCCGCGACCATCGACGATCCTGCCATTCTGGACGAGATTTCGGAGGCCGTGGCAACACTTGGTTACCCCATAGGTTGAATTTTAACGCTCCGATATACGCAAACATCTTGGCGCTTTGCATTGCTTTGGCGTAATGTAGCGGCAAATGTGTTGCGCAGCTGCATATTCCGTATGCGGCGCACGCAGTAATCGTATCAGTTGACCGGAGCGTTACCGCCATGGCCGCCACTTATCGCCTGCCAGAGATCATGCGCGAACTTGGCGATGACGCCGAAATCGAGGCGCTGGGCGGTCAGATCGCCGATGATCTGGCAAATTGCGCCAGACGGTTGCGCGCGGATGATGCTGGCCCCGGCAAGCGGCGCGAGATTCTGCATGAACTCAGAGGGGTGGCGCTGACACTTCGTGCCGCGCGACTGGTGACCCTGTGCCGCGAGGCCGAGGCCGCACTGACCCGCGCGCCCGATGCGGGCATGGATGATCTGGCCGCGCATATCTGCGATCTGACCGATATGCTGGCCACATCCGTGCGTGCCGAGACATCCCGCAACCGCCCCGGCAGACCCGCATGAACAATACATCCCCCCCCACCGACACCCACTCGCTGATGCTGGTCGAGGATACGCCCTCGCTGCAGATGCTGTATCGCACCGTGCTGCGCAAGGCAGGCTACCCCGCAATCTGCGCGACCACAGGGGCCGAGGCGCTGGCGCAATTCGAGGAACATCGACCGCAGGTTGTTCTGCTGGACCTGATGCTGCCCGATCGCGACGGGCTGAGCGTGATGAGTGATATCCTGCGGCTGGAACCCGACACGCGGATCGTTGTCATCACCGCCGATGGCGCGATCAGCAAGGCGGTCGAGGCGACGCGCCGCGGCGCGCATGATTATCTGGTGAAACCCCTGGGCGACCGGCGGCTGGTCAGCGCTGTTGCCACAGCGCTCAACGGCGCGCGGCAAGCCAGTCAGGTCCAGACCCGCCTGCCCGCCGACCCGCTGACACTGGGCGTGTTCGACGGCAATTCCGCCGCGATAGAACGCGTGCGCGCGCAGGTCGCCGCTTTGGCGGGGTCCATGGCAAATGTCGTCATTCAGGGCGAGGGAGGGACTGGCCGCTGCGCCTGTGCCGAACAGTTGCACAGCAACTCGCCGCGCGCGCGGCGGCCCATGGTGACTGTCAGTTGCTCCGGGGCCAGTTCGGAACGGCTGTGGAAGGACCTGTTCGGGCTTGACCAGACCGGGCCGCAGGCGCGTTCGGCGCTGGCGCGCGCGCAGGGTGGCAGCCTTGTGCTGTATGAACCGCAGGACATGCCGCAGGACATTCAGACCGCAATGCTCAAGGTGCTGAGCGAGGGGTTGCTACCGCCGGGGCCAGATGGCGAACAGGAGGTGGTGGATTTCCGCGTGATCTCGGTCACCGGGCATGACCTGCGCTCGGCCCCGCGCGAGGACGGGTTCAATGCAGAACTGAGCTATCGTCTGGCTGTCCTGTCCATCGACATGCCCCCCCTGCGCAAGCGCGCCGATGACATTCCGCTGCTGGCCCAGAGCTATATGGGCCATCTGGCCCGGCAGGAAGGCAAGGATTTCACGCAGATCGCGCCCGATGCGCTGGCCGCGCTGACCGAACGTGACTGGCCCGGCAACCTGCGCGAGTTGACCAATGTGCTGCGTCAGGCCGTCGTGCTGCATGACGGCCCGGAACTGCGCGCCGAGATGCTGCCCTCTGCCCTGCCTGGCAGTGCACCGGAACCCGTGCAGGAAGAGCCTGTCGATGACCCGCTGGACGCGTTTGCGGGTCTGACCCTGGCAGAGATTGAACGCCAGGTGATCGAGGCCGTGATCGAACGTCACGGCGGGTCGGTCCCGCAGGCGGCGCGCGAACTGGACATCGCCCCTTCGACCATCTACCGCAAGCGCGACGCATGGGAGGCGTCGGAGCGATAGAGGCAATCGGGCATGCGGTCCATTCTCATTACCGGGTGTTCCTCGGGCATCGGGCATCATGCGGCCCATGCGCTGGCCAAACGCGGCTGGCGTGTCTTTGCGACTTGCCGCAAGCGGGAGGATACGCTGCGCCTGCAGGGCGAAGGGCTGGAAAGCCTGGTGCTGGACCTGACCGACCGCGACAGCATCGCCCGCGCGCTGGGCGATATTCTGGCGCGCACTGACGGGCGGCTGGATGCGCTGTTCAACAATGGCGCCTATGCGATCCCCGGCGCGACCGAGGATCTGCCGACCGATGCATTACGCGCGATATTCGAGGCCAATCTGTTTGGCTGGCATGAGCTGACCCGGCAGGTCCTGCCGGTGATGCGCGCGCAGGGGCATGGGCGGATCGTGCAGAATTCCTCGGTGCTGGGGCTGGCGGGACTGCGCTGGCGCGGGGCCTATGTCGCCACGAAATTCGCGCTGGAGGGGCTGACGGATGTGCTGCGGCTGGAGATGGCGGGCACTGGCATCCAGATCAGCCTGATCGAGCCCGGCCCCGTCACCTCGCGCATCCGCGAAAACTCGATCCCGCATTTCGAACGCTGGATCGACTGGCAGGCCAGCCCGCGCGCGGACCAGTATCGCGACAGTCTGCTGACGCGGCTTTATGACAAGAAAGAGCCGGATTTCTTTGAACTGCCCCCCGATGCCGTGACCCGGCGCCTGATCCACGCGCTGGAAGCCCGCCGCCCCCGCGCGCGGTATTATGTGACCACGCCGACATGGCTGTTGGGCGGGGCGCGGCGGGTGCTGCCCACACGCCTGCTGGACATGATCCTGCGCAAATTGTAGCCCAAGGGGCAGCAAGGGGTCGCAATCGCCCCGCAGGGGGTTAGATTGCGCTCCAAGGGGCAGCGCGCCCCATCATCCAAGCAAGGAGCGCATCATGCTGTCCGATCCTCTGTTCATCATTGCCGCCATTGCGGCGCTTGTCGTGCTGGGGGTTCTCGCCGTGGGCATCGGCGGGTTCGCAGGCGGCGGTGCGTTCAATCGCAAGCATGGCAATCGCATGATGCGCTGGCGCATCTATGCCCAGTTCACGGCAGTCGTGCTGATCATGCTGTTTGTCTATGTCAGGAAGGGGGCGTGACACGATGGTTGTCCTGAACAAGATCTATACCCGCACGGGCGATGCCGGCGAAACGGCGCTGGGCAATGGGACCCGTGTTGCCAAACATGCCCAGCGTGTGACCGCCTATGGCACGGTAGATGAACTGAATGCCACGATCGGGCTGGCGCGGCTGCATGCGACCGGCGACATGGCAGAGGCTTTTGCCCGCATCCAGAATGACCTGTTCGATCTGGGGGCCGATCTGTGCCGCCCCGACATGGACCGCGATCATGAGGCCGAATATACCCCCCTGCGGATCATTCCCGCGCAGGTGGACCGGCTGGAAGCGGAAATCGACGCGATGAACGGCAAGCTGCAACCGCTGCGAAGCTTCATCCTGCCCGGCGGCTCGGCGCTGGCGGCGCATCTGCATCTGTGCCGCACTGTGGCGCGGCGCGCCGAACGCGAGGCCGTGGCGCTGGCCACGACCGAGAGCGTCAACGAATCGGCGATCAAATACCTCAACCGGCTGTCGGACTGGTTTTTCGTCGCAGGCCGGATCGCCAATGGCGACGGGGCAGATGACATCCTGTGGGTGCCGGGCGCCAACCGATAGCGCCACCAGCCCCGAAACGCGGCGTCGCGGGCGCGGAATGCGTCGTTTTTCCCCTGTTTTCCGGGCGCGCGCGCCAGTAGAAACAGGGCGACATATGCAACAAGGAGATCCACGTCCATGAAGGTGCTCGTGCCCGTCAAGCGCGTGATCGACTATAACGTGAAAGTCCGCGTCAAGGCGGATGGCAGCGGGGTCGATCTGGCGAATGTGAAGATGTCGATGAACCCCTTTGACGAGATCGCCGTGGAAGAGGCGATGCGCCTGAAGGAAGCGGGCGTCGCCACCGAGGTCGTCGCCGTTTCCATCGGTGTCAAGCAGGCGCAGGAAACACTGCGCACCGCGCTCGCGATGGGGGCCGACCGTGCCATCCTGATCGTGGCGGCTGATGATGTGCATACCGATATCGAGCCGCTGGCCGTGGCCAAGCTGCTGAAAGCGGTGATCGACGCCGAAGACCCGCAGATCGTGCTCTGCGGCAAGCAGGCCATCGACAATGACATGAACGCCACGGGCCAGATGCTGGGCGCCCTGACGGGCTGGGCGCAGGCCACTTTCGCGTCCGAGGTCAAGGTCGAGGGCGAGAGCGCGCTGGTCACCCGCGAGGTTGATGGCGGGTTGCAGACGATCAAGGTCAAGCTGCCCGCGATCATCAGCGTCGATCTGCGCCTGAACGAGCCGCGCTATGCGTCGCTGCCCAATATCATGAAGGCCAAGAAAAAGCCGCTGGAAGAAAAGACGCCCGAGGATTTCGGTGTCGATGTCAGCCCGCGGCTGGAAGTGATCAAGACGTCTGAGCCGGCGGCGCGCGCGGCCGGGGTCAAGGTCGGCTCGGTCGATGAGTTGGTGGCGAAACTGAAAGATGAAGCGGGGGTGGTCTGATGGCGGTTCTTCTTCTGGCCGAGGTCACGGATGGTGCGCTGAATATTGACGCGACATCCAAATCCGTGACGGCTGCCAAGCAGCTTGGCGATGTGACGGTGCTGTGTGCTGGCGCCAAGGCATCGGAGGCGGCTGAACAGGCGGCCAAGATAGATGGTGTGGCCAAGGTGCTCTGCGCTGAAGATGCCTCTCTCGGGCATCGGCTGGCCGAGCCCACGGCGGCGCTGATCGTGAGACTGGCGGGGGATTACAGCCATATCCTTGCCCCCGCGACGACGGATGCGAAAAACATCCTGCCCCGTGTGGCGGCGCTTCTGGATGTGATGGTGATTTCGGATGTCTCGGGCATCGTGGATGCCGACACGTTCGAGCGGCCCATCTATGCGGGCAATGCAGTGCAGACGGTCAAATCTTCGGACGCGACCAAGGTCGTGTCGATCCGCACCTCGACCTTTGACGCGGCAGGCGATGGCGGCAGCGCGGCGGTCGAGACGATTGCAGCGGCCGACAATCCGGGCCTGTCGGAATGGGTCGAGGACAAGGTGGCCGAAAGCGACCGCCCCGAGTTGACCTCGGCCAAGGTCGTGGTGTCCGGCGGGCGCGGTGTCGGGTCCGAGGATGATTTCAAGATCATCGAAGGGCTGGCCGACAAGCTGGGCGCCGCTGTGGGCGCATCGCGCGCAGCCGTCGATTCGGGCTATGCACCCAATGACTGGCAGGTGGGCCAGACCGGCAAGGTGGTCGCCCCCGATCTGTATATCGCGGTGGGGATTTCCGGCGCGATCCAGCATCTGGCGGGGATGAAGGATTCCAAGATCATCGTCGCGATCAACAAGGATGAGGAAGCGCCGATCTTCCAGGTGGCCGATTACGGGCTGGTGGGCGATCTGTTCACGCTGGTGCCGGAACTGACCGAAAAGCTGTAGATCACGCGCAATGCGCTTCAAGGGCCGCCCTGTTTCGGGGCGGCCCTTTTACGTGGTGCGGGGC
>PWWF01000049.1 GCA_003561595.1 Paracoccaceae bacterium
AAAGGCGCCGTCGCCATAGAGATCCGCGAAGGGATGGAAGGGGCGATAGATCGGCCCGGGCAGCATGGGCACGATGCCTGTGCGCCAGAGAACGCCCGCCATCCGATGCGGCCGCCGCAGCCCGCCCCCGTAGCGCCGCGCCAGCCGCAGGGCCGGGCGCAGCCGCCCTTGGCGCAGCAGCCAGGCGACATGCCCGATGCCGTGGCTGGAAAACACCTCATCCCCGCCCCAGCCCGACAGCATGACCCCCAGCCCGTCACCCTGCGCCTGCGCGATGACCGGCAATTCGTCCATCAGATCCGCCGTGCCCTGCAACTCCATCGGCTGCGCGACCAGCGCCTCGAATGTCGCAGGATTGGCGGCGCCGTAGCGGGCGGGCACGCCCAGTTCCGCGCATTGCGCCGCGATCACCCGGCGCTCATCGCCCTTGCCCATATCGGGGTAGCGCTCATCCACCGGTGGGCACCAGGCATAGGCCGCAGTGAGGTTGCCGCCGCGCTCCTGCAGGGCGCGTGACGCCATGATGGTGACCAGCGTCGAATCGATCCCGCCGCTGAAATGCGCGCCCACGGGCGCGTTGCGGGGCAGGCGCGCGCGAATCGCCGCCTCGGTCAGTGCGCGCATCTCCTCCTGCGCGGCGGCGGAGGTGATGCCCGTGCGATGCTCGATGCGGTCGGGGTCCCACCAGCGTTCGCGCCGCACCCCTTCGGCATTGATCTGCAGCCATTGCCCCGGCCCCACGGCCTCGACCCCTTCGAGAAAACTCTCCAGCCGGAAATCATGCGGGTTGCACAGGTAGCGGGCGATTCGCGCCTCGCTTAAAGGCCATTGCAGGTCATCAAACGCGGTCAGCCCGTGCAGCAGGGTTGCGAACAGCACCTCGTTCCCGCGCCGGGTCCAGAATAGCGGGCGGGCGCCGATATGGTCGCGGGCGAGGAATAACTCGCGTTTCCCGGCATCATGGATGGCGATGCCGAAATCACCATTGATCCGCTGCAGGCAGTCTGCCCCCCAGCGGATATAGGCGCGCAGGATCAGCGCGGCATCCGAGGTTGTCCCGGCCGGGCAGTCCAGCGCGCGCGCCAGATCGTCGCGATTGTAGAGGCGGGCATCGGCAACAAGGGTCAGCGGGCCTTCGGTCACCGGCTGCGGGGCGGCCATGTCCAGCCCGCTGTCATGGTGTCCGACCCCGACCGCCCCGCTGACCGAACAATCGCTGCGGGCCGTTCGTCCGGGACGCAGCGCGTCGAATGCGCGCCGAAAGCGGCTTTCATCCACGGGTCGCCCGTCAAGGGCCACGCGGCCCAGTATCGCTGTCATCACGCGCCCCCCGCTCCGGGCCATCTGGCGCAGATCGGTATATCCGATTGCAAGACAGGATCAACGATCGGCGTTCCGTGCCGGGTCGCACCCTTGCATGTGAAGCAGAAACTATATTGATTGAGGCATCAAGGCGATTTTCGATCCCGCATTCTGACAGACATGCTTTCAGGACCCCAAAGATGCCCCAGCTTCAGAAGATGCATGCGCAACTGCCTGCTTCGGGGGGTCAGCTTGAAGATAGATGATCATCCAGTGATCGGCAGGGGAGCGCGGCGCAGAAAATGACAGCGCGCAGCCATATCAGGGATCGTCTGATCCTGTGGGGCAAGTTGATCCAGCTGTTGCGCTTCAGCAGCCGCAATCTCAGCCTTGCCGTGGCCGGGCTATCCGTGCTCGAGGCCCTCTCGGGGATCGGTGTCCTCTATCTGATCAAGCGGTTGGTGGACGATATCTCCGCGCAACTGGCAGATGCGGGCAGTCTGGCCGACACTGGCCGGGTATTTCTGTATCTGGGTCTGATCGGGGTGATGATGGTACTGACCGTTGCGTTGCAGCGGCTGGCCGAGTACGCGCGCCAACGTCAGGGTATCGAGGTTGCAGACCATGTCGACCGTCTTATCCATGAACGCGCCATCGCAGTGGATCTGGGGTTCTATGAAAGCCCGAAATACCATGACTCCCTGCAACGCGCGCGCGCTGCAGGGAGTCAACGCCCCGCGCAGGTCATCACGACGATTGCCCAGTTTTTCCGCAGCACGGTCTTTCTGGTTGGTATCCTTGCGCTGATGGCCACACTGGACTGGCGGCTGGTCCCGCTTCTGCTGGTCAGCATGGGGGCGGCGCTTGTCGTGCGGTTGCATTTCACCCGTATCCTGTTCCGGTGGAAACATCGCCGCGCGCAGATGGAGCGTCGGGCAAGCTATCTCGACTGGTTGCTGACATCGGAACATCATGCAAAGGAACTGCGCATCGGGCGTCTGGGTGGCGAATTGCGCGATCGCTACAGCAGATTGCGGCGCCTGATCCGCAGCGAGCAGCTGTCCATCGAGAAACGCAAGATGCTGGCCGAAGTGGGGGCTGCGGCCGGGGCCGCGCTGGTGTTTTTCGGTGCGACGACCTGGCTTGTCCTGGGGGTCATCGATGGTCGCGTGGGGCTGGGCGATCTGGTCCTGTTCCTGCTGCTGTTCCGCCGCGCCGAGATGAGCGGGCGCGAATTCGTCGCGTCACTATCGGCGCTGTATGACCACCAGTTGTTCCTGACCAACCTGTTCGATTTTCTGGCCGTCGAGCCGAGCCTTGTCGCCCCGGCCAGCCCGACCCCCATCCCGGAGCCCGTGCGCAAGGGCATCGTGTTTCACAAGGTCGGTTTCACCTATCCCCGCAATACGGAACCGGCCCTGTCCGATATCGATTTCATGCTGCCCGCAGGCAAGGTCACGGCCATCGTGGGCGAGAACGGATCGGGCAAGACCTCGCTCATCAAGCTTCTGTGCCGCCTGTATGACCCCGATCAGGGGCGGATCACGCTGGACGGGGTCGATATCCGCCGCCTCGATCCGGCGGCGTATCGCCGGATCTTCAGCGTGATCTTCCAGGATTATGCACGCTACGCGGAGAGCGTCAGCGAGAATATCCGTTTCGGCGATATCGATGCTGCCGAGGATGATCCGCGCATCGCGCATGCAGCTGATCTGGGCGGCGCGCGCCATTTCATCGACGCCTTGCCGCGCGGGTTTCAGACACCGCTGACCCGGCTGTTCGATGACGGGCGCGAGCTCAGTCTGGGGCAGTGGCAGCGCGTGGCGCTGTCGCGTGCATTCTTTCCGCAATCGCAATTCATCATCATGGACGAGCCCACCAGCGCGGTCGATCCGCGCGCCGAGGCCGAATTGTTCGAGAATTTCCGCGACCGTCTGGAAGGGCGCGGAGCGCTCATCATCTCGCACAGATTATCGACCATCCGCATGGCCGACCGGATCTACATGCTGGACAAGGGCCGTATTCTGGAAGCCGGGTCGCATGAGGAGCTGGTCGCGCTGGACGGGCATTATGCCAGGCTGTTTGCCCGCCAGGCGCGTGCCTTTCTTGCACCCGAGGGTGACACCGGCAGATCTGACATGCAGCCCGGCCATGGCGCGGCGGGGGTCGGAAACGCGGCAGGTCAAGACAACAGCTAAAGCCTGTGCCCGCCCGGCGCGCGGCGCCCATGCGCGGACCGGGATCAATGCCAAGCCGTGAGCCCCCTTGCAAGAGCGTATCCTTCCTGAGCCTGTGGACATTCCCGCGCCCCTCTCTGCCCGGCCTTGCACTGACGCTTGTGCTGGCGCTTGTGCTGGCGCTGGCGATTGCGCTGTTGGCCTTTGCCCCGATATCGAGCGCCACGTTGCCCGGATCGGACAAGCTGCATCGTTTTCTGGCCTTCGCCGAGCTGGCCTTTCCA